>JBBRVM010000096.1:0-9858 GCA_038246865.1 Burkholderiales bacterium | reverse complement strand
CAGCAGCGCATGCGTCGCCCACCAGAATGAACGCTGGGAAGGCAGCGGATAGGCCGCCTCGATTTCGGCGATGACCCGCCGCATTTGGTCAAGACCAACGTCACTGCCACGCAACCACTGTAACAAGCCGTGCTGAAAATCTCGCCGCTGACGCAGCAAGAAAGCTGGCATGCGTGAAGGTTCAGGCACATCGCCGTTGTTCAGCTTCGCTGGACGCCGCGACAGATCCGGGAAAAACAAGTCCGCAGGGCCGTACTTTGACTGGTGGAGTTTACCGAGTGCCAGATACTCAGAAATAAATCTCAACGGAACGGGCGGCGAGCCGCTGATCATTTCCTTCAAGTGCGACAACAGTCGGCGGCAACCACGGTCAACCAGATCGAGCGCTTCCGGAGATACGACTTCAACATTAGTGCCGAAGTGTCGCTCGAATTCCTGCACTAGAACCGCGAGACCCTCGATACCAACGAGTTCTAATGCACCGGAAACCTGATGCAGCTCAGTACGAACAGCGTTACGCCGTTCAACGCTAGGCGCAGTGCGCAATTGGGCAATGCCCTCAAGAGCGCGAAACAGAGCGCTCTCAATTTCCGCTTTTACCCACGTAATGGGGCCGCTGTCGAGTTCGAGCGGAATATCAATCGCCACAGCTTGCTAACTCCCGCTCAGTTACACCTTGAAGCCCGCGACCGAGCCGCGGAGCGTTTGTGCCAGTCGTCCCAATTCTTCAATGGAAACGTTGGTTTGCTGCGTTCCGCGTGACGTTTCTTCTGTCACCGCGAGAATGTCCTGCATTCCGCGCGTCACCTCGGACACCGACGCTGACTGGGTTTGCGTTTGTGCAGAGATGCTACTAACGAGGCCTGCAAGATCGCGAGAAACGCGACTAATTTCGGCCAATGTTTGGCCTGCCGCGTCGGATAGGCGCGTCCCTTCGACCACTCCCTGCGTGGTCTTTTCCATCGCGTTCACAGCGTCCTGAGTGTCCGCCTGAATCGCGCGTACCAGCGCTTCGATCTGCTTGGTTGCCTCTGCGGAGCGTTCAGCGAGTCGCTGAACCTCTTCCGCAACTACCGTAAATCCGCGTCCTGCTTCACCGGCCGACGCCGCTTGAATGGCAGCGTTTAGCGCCAAAACGTTGGTCTGTTCGGTAATGTCCGAAATCAGTTCCACGATCTCGCCAATTTCCTGCGAGCTCTCACCGAGTCGCTTGATGCGCTTCGAGCTTTCCTGAATTTGAGCGCGAATCTCGTTCATACCAGCAATCTGGTTTTGCACAGCTTTCGCGCCCTGCTCGGAAGCGCTCAACGATTGTTGTGCGACTCGGGAGCCTTCGGTTGCCGAAGCCGACACTTCGTTAATCGATTGCGCCATTTGCAGCACCAGTGCGCTCGAGCGCTGAATCTCACCCGACTGTCTCTGTGATGCCTGATAAAGTCGCTGGGAGATCGCTTGCGCAGCCTGCGTAGCGCCAGTAACCTCACCCGTCGTCGTGTTGATGTCCGATACCACTTTACGCAGCTCGTCAACCGTAAAGTTGATGGAGTCGGCAATCGCTCCGGTAACGTCTTCGGTGACGCTGGCTTTCACCGTCAAATCGCCGTCTGCCAGGGTGCCCATTTCGTTCAGCAGCCGCAAAATGGCTTCTTGGTTCCGTTGGTTCTCACGCTCGTTTTCTGCGGCGCGAATACGCGCTTCATTGAGGAACAGGTAACCGAGGGCTACGCCGAGCAGCAAAGACAGCAGCCCGAATGCAGCTGCCAGATAAAGTGCGAAGTTGGCAGTGTTGCCGGCACCCTCGTAAGCGGTAGACAAGGTTTTTGCTCCCGCCATCAGTGGCTCAGCTTCCGTAGTAATTACCTTGGCAGCTTGCTTGCCGGCCAAGAGCCGTGGCATAGCACGTAGCACTTCGACCAGACGACGCTCGGTCTCCTGGAATTTTGAACCCAACTCCGTCAGGGTTTGCTTAGCTTCGCCGTCGCGAATTGCGCTGACACGCAATGCCTCGCTCCCTTGAAGCAAGCCGTTCACGATATCGCGAAATGTCGCGGTGTCTTTACCCAGCAGAAAAGCGACGTCAGAGTCGACTTCATCACCGATCAACGCATTGGCGTTCTTCGCAATGCGTTGGGTCAGCATCACCAGATTGTTGGCCAGTGAGATTTCTCGCCCTCCCGACGCGGACATTTGTGTAGCCAGTTGCTCGGCGAGTTCCAATAGCCCTTGATTGCCCTGGTTCACGTTGCTGACTGCCTGTGACAACGAGGTGAGAATGCCGCGAGCGGCAATCAACTCGTCGACTTTGCCGTCAATCGAAGTCCAACGCTTTTCAAGATCTGCCGCCGCTGCGCGAACCGCATCGTTTTGCGGCTCGCTAAGCGAAACGCCGCGATACTCGCCGCCAGTCGATAGGGCTTTCAGATTGGATCTAAATTGATCCCGACTTGTCTGGAGCACGTCGAATCCATTCGCGCCACCCATTTCCGACTGCGCACCACCGCGCGCCAGCCTTTGCGCCAGCATCTGCATTTCAGTCGCCGCCGATATCTGCGCGGAATTCTTGCGTGCCTCGATGGCGTACAAGCCGAACAAAATCAACATTAAGGCGAAACTAGTTGCAAGCGCGGCAGCCAGATACTGAAACTGTTTTGCAGTAGACAAGTGCCCGATGAGCGGTAGTTGTTTCACCGCCTTACCGCCGCGAGCAGCAGCGCGCAATTGCTCGACAACAGAAACCGCCCGCGTCGGATCGTACGCGCCCGCCATGCCAGTATCACTTGCGAGCGGTGCCGACACGACTACTGTCGGAATATCTCCCGAAGTGTTTGAGCCCTTGCCCTTGAAGACTTTTCCCAACGTAAGCTTCATAGCCCCCATCCCCTATTAATTCTCATCGAACAACCTGCAAGAACTCACCATCAACGGCAAGTTTTTCCAAGTCCACCTCAACCCAACCAACACCGTCCTGGTCTTGCCACGACGCACTTTCCCAAGCCCGCTTGAGTGGGGCGTCATGCGCTCTCATCTCATCAAGCAGGCGCAAACCAACTACACGGGTGACCACCAGACCAGCACGCACTTTGCCAAGTCTCTGCCCAAGCAGGATCAATCGTTTCGCGTTCAAATCCGATGTCACGTGGAGACCGAGCCAGAGCGCGAAGTCGCTCACAGCGTAGAGGGTTCCACGAACGTTAGTTACCCCTAGAAACCACGGTTGCGTTAGTGGAGCTGGCGCGATCAAGCCCAAAGGCGAAACCTCGGACACATCGTCAAGGTTTAACAAATATCCACGGTCACCCACCTGAACAGCCAGACGCGACTGCCGTTGCGGCAACTCTGCTGCTTGGCGAAGGCGCTTCGCAAGGCCCTCCTGAAAATCGCGCAGACGATTGCGATCACGAGCCACGCACAACGCCCCTCAACGCGTGAACACACGAAGAGCCGTTCGATACCGGGCCACTTTCGGATCTAGCGGGAACACCACAGCGGGCAGCTTTGGGGCATCTTGTCATGGCACTATTCGATCCGAGCCATTTTGTCGAGCAGATCGCTAGCGAGAATCGGCTTCACCACGTAGTCACGGGCACCTTGCCTCAAACCCCAGATCTTGTCCGTTTCTTGACTCTTGGTGGTACAGATAATGACCGGAATGTGCCGCGTCGTCTCGTCTCTCGCGATCATTCGCGTTGCCTGAAAACCATTCAGCCCCGGCATGACTACATCCATTAGGATGAGATCGGGAAGCAGAACTTTGGACTGGGCAACTGCTTCCTCGCCACTGTCGCACGTATTGACTTCGTAGCCTGCACGACGAAGTATTTCTGAAATGGCGTGGCGCTCGGTGGGGGAATCATCAACCACCAGAACTCTCTTAACGGGCATAGTACATCCTCAAGAATTTGCGCGCTCGTGTCCGGAGAACGACGCAACGGCTGAAATCAGACTTTCTTTAGTGAAAGGTTTGGTCAGGTATTGGTCTGAACCTACCATGCGACCCCGGGCCCGATCAAACAGACCGTCTTTGGACGACAACATAACTACGGGGGTCGCCTTAAATTTTGCGTTCTTTTTAATGAGTGCGCAGGTGAGATAGCCGTCCAGACGCGGCATCATGATGTCAACAAAAATGACATCCGGTCGGTGATCGGCAATTTTAGCGAGCGCGTCAAAACCGTCTTCAGCAAGAATCACCTGACAGCCCGCTTGTAGCAAAAAAATCTCGGCGCTACGCCGAATCGTGTTGCTATCGTCTATCACCATAACCTTGATCCCGCTCACTGAGGCGGCCGATGTATCAGGGACTGTCATCAGCATGACTTGGCCACCAAGAAAAGAACGTTGTCATGCAGTTTGCCATGGGTCGGGTTGAATTGCATCCTGTCAAACCAGTTTTCTACGACTTTTCTGTGTCCTGTCGGTGCGCCGCAACGTGTTGACAGCTAAAACACGTTGTCCGAGCGCCAGCAAGACTCACTTAAATCTTGATGTGGGTCTGGTTCATGCCCAGAAAAAGCTTGTATGCGACGTTTTGCGTCTCATCAACCCACGCATATCCCAAATCTACGATACGCAGCAAGAACTCATCTAACTTCGCCCTATCACTGTCAGGCACTTGTATTCCGGCAAGAACGCGTCCGACGTCTGCACCGTGGTTGCGGTAGTGGAACAAGGTTATGTTCCAGTCAAGATGCATCACACGCAAAAACTGCGCCAACGCACCGGGGCGCTCGGGAAAGTCGAAGCGAAATACTCGCTCGCCGCCAGCACCGGGGGCATGACCACCAACCAGGTGCCTCAGGTGCAATTTCGCGAGCTCATTTTCAGTGAGGTCGACCGCGACCATTCCGGCAGCTTTGATCTCGCGAACTAGTTCGCCAATATCGCGCTTATGAGCAATTTCGACGCCGACAAAGACATGCGCGACGCTACCGCCCGAATAGCGATAGTTGAACTCGGTGACGGCCCTCGGTCCCAGCAAATCACAAAATGCCCGGAAGCTACCTGGTTTCTCTGGAAGCGTTACCGCGAGTACCGCTTCGCGTGATTCACCCACCATGGCCCGTTCGGCGATGAATCGCAAACGGTCGAAGTTCATGTTGGAACCGCAAGCGACGGCAACGTAAGTTTTGCCCTGATTGCGATGTTTTTCTAAGTATTTTTTTAGTCCGGCAATTGCAGCTGCACCGCCCGGCTCAAGGATGGCACGGCAATCGGTGTAGACGTCCTTAATCGCTGCACAAATTTCGTCGTTTGAGACTAACACTGTGTCATCAACATATTGTTGACACAGCCGAAAGGTCTCCACGCCGACCTGTTTGACGGCCGTTGCCTCGGCAAACAATCCGACCGTAGGCAGGGTGATGCGCTTTCCAGCCTTCAAAGACTCTGTCATGGCGGCCTGATCAACCGGCTCCACGGCAATTATCTTGATCTTGGGCCGCACCGCCTTGACGTAAGCAGCGATGCCCGAGATCAGGCCGCCGCCGCCCACCGCGACAAATATTGCGTCAATGTCGCCTTGATACTGACGAAGAATTTCCATCCCGATAGTGCCCTGTCCAGCAATCACGTCGGGGTCGTCGTAGGGGTGAATGAAAGCTTTGCCAGTGGATTTGACGAGTTTTTGCGCGTACTCGTATGAGTCCGAATAGGACTCACCGTGTAGCTCAACTTTTGCTCCACGCGCTCGAACCGCGTCGACTTTGATGGCGGGCGTTGTCTTTGGCATGACGATTGTGGCTTTTACGCCCAGCTTCTGAGCGGCGAGCGCGACACCCTGCGCATGATTCCCGCTGCTGGCCGTCACTACACCCGCCGCCAGCTGTCTGGCGGGGAGGTGCGCCATTTTGTTGTACGCGCCACGCAGCTTAAACGAATGCACGGGTTGCTCGTCCTCTCGTTTGATGAGCACCTTATTGCCGACGCGAGCAGAAAGAACGTGTGCTTGGACAAGCGAGGTTTCGATGGCCACATCGTAGACCTTGGCGTTCAGTATTCGACTTAAGTAATCCAAGTAAACGAGTTCCTTTTATAGCGATACAGATTGCGCCAACGCCGATCAGTTGACCGTGTGTTAGCCTGCGACGCCTAAGATTCTAGTCGGCGCTGCGTTTGGCGGCACGCGGGGACAACATGCTTGTATCGAACAATGAGGTCATGCAAAGGCGCTGCTGCGACGGCGGCGCTATAGTACGTCGCTGGGGACGCCGTGCTTGGAGTGGGCGGCCGACAATGCCGTGAACGCATTTATGGCGCTTCTTGCGCCGTTAAAGCATCGCATCAGCGGTGCAGCTGCGGCTTCCAGTGCTTCCAGCGATGCTCTTCGCAATGCCGGTACTCGCGTGCTTGATCTGAATGAGCTCGGGTCCACACCTGTCTACATTGATGGTACTGACCTGCTCCCGTCGTAGCGTATTAAGGGTTCTTCCGAGAATCCAGTTTCAAGGTTAGCTGATTGTTTCCTGCGTCGTGCAGACGTACCCGTTGCGGGTAGTTCAGCGGGCATTGCCGTCAGACAGCGTACATCTAAGTGGCGGCAAATACAGCTTAGTGCAGAGGGCGTGTCACGCCTGAATTTTTGGCCAGGCGAGCCATGTATTCAACGTGTGCATCTAGCGCGGACGCGGGCACGCCAACTTCAGCGATAGGGAGCCGTGAAGCACGGGGATCAGAGGCAACAAAGTTCGAATCGAAGGCTCGCGGCAATTCTTGCACGTCGATTTCAAGCATTCCTTGACCGCGTGTTAACGCGAAGTAAACCTCGGCAAGCAGTCGGGCATCAAGCAATGCGCCATGCAAATTGCGATGCGAGTTGTCTACGCCCAGCCGATCACACAAAGCATCGAGGGAATTGCGTTTGCCCGGAAATTTTTCCCTCGCTAGCAATAATGAGTCAGTGATCGTCATATCGCGCTTGGCTATCGGTGGCTGACGCAGTCGCGCGAGCTCTTGATCAAGGAAGGAAACGTCGAAGGCCGCGTTGTGAATAATCACGCGCGCTCCAGACATGAACTTCAGCAGCTCATCCGCAATCGTCGCGAACTTGGGTTTGCCGCGAAGATCCTCCCAAGAGAAGCCGTGAACCGCCGTCGCTCCAGAGTCGATTTCGCGCTCAGGATCAAGATAGGAATGCAGTTGATTGCCCGTCAAGTCGCGACCAATCGCTTCGACAGCGGCAACCTCAATAATCCGATGGCCAAGCCGAGGGTCAAGACCCGTCGTCTCGGTATCTAAGAATACAAGTCGCTCAAGAACTTCCATGGCGATTTAGGGTATCCTGAATTTCTTTGATAGCGAGCTCAATTTCTGCATCTGAAAGTGCCCGCCTACCTGTGCTGGGCTCAGCAAGCGTTATCGTGCGATCCATTTGGGTGCTGAATTCACCCATCGCCAAGGTTTCGGTGTGTGTTGTCGTCATTGTGTCGGACCATGCTCCAGCACTACCTGCCCATCGTACCGCAATGATGCTCAAGTTGTCGCAATCTGGACCGGCGCGTCTCTCAGCGTCGTTGACTACGTCCGGCGTCGCCTTGCTGAGTTCGGCCTGCGCCATCCGGGCTACGAGTTCACCGTCGTTGTAGGCACTCCAGAGGCCATCCGTACAAAGCATCATCAGATCATTTGGTTGTAGCGGGACGCGCGGTGAAAAATCGACCGTAGGCTCAAAGGCTCCGCCAAGACAACTGAAGACTTTGTTGCGATCAGGATGTCGCCCAGCTTCCAGCGTATTAATTAGCCCGTTATAGAGCAAGTACTGCACTTTAGAGAGATAGCGCGTTCGAGCGATTAGCGACCCTCGGCGAACGTGATAAAGGCGAGAGACGCCAGCGTGGGCCCAATACGCAGCATCATCTTGAATAACGCATGCTACACAGGTAGTTCTGGGCGTATCAACCAACCTGAACCTTTGAGCATAGTCGGCAAGCGCATTGTGTGCCGCTTTAAGAGCGTTTTGGAGAAATATTACGGGAGAAGCTAGGATAGGTTTAGCTTCCTGCTCGAATCGTTCCAGCAGTAGACGCACCGTAATGTGCGCCGCGATTTCGCCGCCAACGTGCCCGCCCATCCCGTCCGCTACCACCAGGAAAAGTGCGTCTCGCGTGTAGATGTAGCCGACGCGATCCTGGTTGACCTTACGTCCGCCTCGACGGGTTTCTTGAAAAATTGAAAATTCCACGACTAGGCCGCGTGAATACGCGCGAAATTACAACTCAACACTGCTTGTGTTGCAAGAATTTTAGGCACGGTTACGGTTGTTTCCAGACAGACCAAGTCGAAGTGAGACACGCGCCAACCAAGTCTGTTTTAAGGGTTCTGGAGCGGCAAGCAGCATTTTTTGGACTTGATAAACAGACTGCGGCCGTTGAAGTGGATCGAGTTTTAGGCATTCATCTACCAAAGATAACAATCGCGGAGAATACTTTCCAGCCCAGAGCTTGGTAGCAGCCACGTAATGATCTTCTTTTTGGCGACTATCGGCAGCTTGCGGTGCAAACGCTGCGAAACACGCGAAAAGCGATGCGCCCACGCCATATAGATCGGTCCAAGGACCCAAACGATCCGAGTCGCCTTCTTTGTACTGCTCGGGTGCGGCAAAACCCGGCGTGTACATCGGCGTCATACGACTGCCACGTGAAGCCAAAACCTGACGGGCGGCGCCGAAGTCAAGTAGTACTGGTGAACCATCAGTTCGGATGTAAATATTGGCGGGCTTGATATCGAGGTGTAACAGGCGACGCGAATGGACCTCGCGCAAACCCGTGAGTAGCCGCGAGAACACGTGGCGGATGAGCCCTTCCGGCAACATGCCCTGATTGCCCTGAATATATTGCTGCAATGTACGACCTCGTTCGTACTTCATCACCATGTACACGGTTTCATTGGCACGGAAGAAATTCAGCACGCGAACTACGTTGGGGTGGTTAATCGTAGCAAGCGACTTGCCCTCGTCAAAGAAACACTTCATCCCAAAGCGAAAAGAATCGAGGTTCTCAATTGAGCTTGCGTGAACACGCGAGCCTTCTGATCGCAGGACTAGGCCACTTGGCAAATATTCCTTTATTGCAACAACAGTTCCATTGTCATCGACGGCGCGATAGACGATAGAAAAGCCGCCGCGACTGATCGCGCGGTCAATGCGGTAGTTATGAAGCTTGTAACCTTGCGGCAATGCGCGATTGGCGACAACAGACATGGATCAAACTTTTTCGATGAAGGTTGATGTCTGTTTGCGGCGCAGACGTGCAGTGTCCGGCCGCTTCACGATCCGCAAAAAAACAATACCAATATCAACATGCGCCATGTAATGGAGCATACATCACAGAAAGGCGGCTTTGTCGCTACAAGCAGCCCAGGTGACCTGCTGATTACGCGTGTATTAATGGGCCCTGATCGTCAATCTAGCATCGTTGGTTGCCCTTCTCGTGCGGATGCGCTCACTGGTTCTCGTCAACTCTCCTTCAAAAGTGTGGTATCTTGGGGGAATGGACTTTTTAATTGTTATCTTAGTTCGAACTAAGTGACTAACGATATATTTTGGGGCACGCTGTGGCACGTATTACTGTTGAAGACTGTTTGAACCATATTGACAATCGTTTTGAGCTGTCGCTAGCCGCGGCAACTCGTGCGCGCCAGTTGGTTGCCGGGCACCAGCCTCTTGTCGAGGACAGCAAGCGCGACAAACCAGTAGTGGTGGCTTTGCGTGAGATTGCCAGCGGCAGTATTGATCGATCTATTTTGAAGCGAATCGGTCTCTGAGGAGACTATGGGGCTGGGCCCTAGCGCGTCCGCATTCTTTTCTCGTGTCTCGCCGAGTTTTTCTTCGGAGGAATCCTCACGTCTCCACGCGGCATGGAACCT
>JBBRVM010000095.1:0-9886 GCA_038246865.1 Burkholderiales bacterium | reverse complement strand
TCGGATCACCGATCAGGCGCTGCGCACTTCGATCTGAAATGGCAGTGGCGAGCGTGGTTTGCACGCTCGCCGAGAGCTTTTCTTCGGCTTGCGCGCCAGCGTGCAGCGCGCCGCTGGCGAGCATGAAAAACGAAGCGATAAGGGCGCGAAAGTTCACTGATTGAGTCACAGCCTGTAGGAGCGGCGCAAGCCGCGAAAGGTTCGATACGCCGCAGTCATTTCGGTCATTGGCAACGAATTTTCGCGGCTCGCGCCGCTCCTACGAAGGCAATTACGCCAACTCTTTGGCAACGAACGCGCCGATCTCGGCCAACGGCACCTTCGTCGCCGCCGCATCTCTGCGCGCCTGATACTCGACCATGCCTTCTTTCAAACCACGATCGCCGATGGTGACACGGTGCGGGATTCCGATGAGTTCAAGCTCAGCAAACATTACGCCGGGACGCTCGCCGCGATCATCGAGTGCAACGTCAACGCCAGACGCCGACAGCGATGCGTAAAGCGCGTCCGCCGCCGCTTTCACCTCGGCGCTGCGGTCATAGCCAAGCGCTGCGATCACGACAGCGAACGGTGCCATCGCCTGTGGCCAGATAATGCCCTTTTCGTCGTGATTCTGCTCGATCGCAGCGGCCACCACGCGCGTGATGCCAATGCCATAGCAGCCCATTTCCATGACCTGCTCTTTCTGATCTTTGTCGAGGAATTTCGCGCCGAGTTTGGCGGAATACGCTTGACCCAGAGCGAACACATGCCCGACTTCAATGCCGCGACGCAGCTTGAGGACGCCTTTCCCATCGGGCGAGGCATCGCCGTCGACAACGTTACGAATATCGGCCACAACATCAGGCGCAGGACAGTCGCGGCCCCAGTTACCGCCGGTGACGTGATAGCCCGATTCGTTGGCTCCGCAGACGAAGTCCGCCATCGCTGCGGCGGTGCGATCTGCCACCACGATCACTTGGTCGGGATGCGCTTTGCCATGACGTGGCACCGGGCCGCAGTAGCCGGGCTCAACGCCGAGATGAACCTCAATTTCCTCGGGCGTCGCAGGCCGATAGTTAGCCAGCTCTGGCACTTTACCCAGCTTGACTTCGTTGACCATGTGATCGGCGCGCAACATGCACAGCACGAAACCCGAATCGCTCATGTACATCATCGCTTTGAGCTGTTTCTCCAGTGGCAATTTCAGGAACGTGCCGACGTCTTCGCAGGTTTTCTGGCCCGGCGTGTGAACCAGCTCCAGGGCCTTGCTGGCTAAGGCTCGTGGCGCGGCGGGCGCAACGCCTTCGGCCATCTCGACGTTCGCTGCAAAGTCCGAATCGGGCGCGTAGGCAATCACGTCTTCCCCACTCTCGGCGAGCACCTGAAACTCGTGCGACGCGAAGCCACCGATGTTGCCGGTGTCGGCGTTCACCGCGCGGAACTCAAGCCCCAATCGCGTGAAAATTTTGCTGTACGCGTCGTACATGCCCTGATAGCTTTTCATCAAGCCATCTTTATCGACGTCGAACGAATACGCGTCCTTCATGATGAATTCGCGCGAGCGCATCACGCCAAAACGCGGACGACGCTCATCGCGGAATTTGGTCTGGATGTGATAGAAATTCTTCGGCAACTGACGCCATGAGCGCAGCTCCTGCCGCGCGATGTCGGTGATCACTTCCTCGCTGGTCGGCTGCACGATAAAGTCGCGATCATGGCGATCCTTAATGCGCATCATCTCCGGGCCCATCTTGTCCCAGCGGCCCGATTCCTGCCATAGTTCAGCCGGCTGAATCACCGGCATCAAAAGCTCCACCGCACCGGCTGCATTCATCTCTTCGCGCACGATGTTTTCAACCTTGCGCAACACACGAACGCCCAATGGCATCCAGGTGTAAATGCCAGCGCCGAGCTTTTTGATCATGCCTGCGCGCATCATCAGCTGATGCGAGACGATTTCCGCGTCGGCGGGCGCTTCTTTGGTGGTGGAGAGGAAAAAGTTGCTGAGTTTCATTTTTTTTGTGACAGTAAGGGTGATGGGTGACACGAGTCGCCGCATGGTCCGTAATTTTCGCCTATTCTCACGGGATGCAAGATTTCACTCCAGTTCGCATTGAGTCTCCACCGTCTGGAGCGACGGCAATTCCTCTCGTTTTCGACTCACCCCACAGCGGGCGACATTACCCGGCCGACTTTGCTTACGCCTGCAACTTTCAGCATTTGCGCAAGGCTGAAGATACCGATGTCGACGACCTCTACAGCTTCGCTCCCGCACTGGGCGCAACGCTGGTAAGCGCCGAATTTCCGCGCAGTTATCTCGATCCGAATCGCCGGGTGGAGGACATCGATACGAGTCTGATCGAGGGCCAGTGGCTCGGCCCGGTCAATCATTCACCGAAGACCAAATCGGGCATCGGCCTCATCTGGCGCGTGCTCGATGACAATTCGCCGATTTACGCACGGAAATTGAGTGTGGCTGAGGTGTCGCGGCGGATCGAGCACTGTCACGCAACGTACTGGGCGGCCTTGACCAACGCTATCGAGGCCGCACACGCCGCGCATGGCCGCATGCTGCACGTCAACTGTCACTCGATGCCCGCTGTGGCCGGAACGGTTTCCTGGGTGAAAACGGGGACGCCGTTCGCCGACGTCGTGCTCGGTGATCGCGATGGCAGCACCTGTGCCCCGGAGATGACGGCGCTGCTCGCTGCGGCTTTTCGTGCGGAGGGCTTAAGCGTGGCGATCAATGACCCTTACAAGGGCGTTGAGCTGGTCAAGCGCTTCGGTCGCCCGCAGGAGAACCGTCACAGCATTCAGATTGAACTCAATCGCAAGCTTTATATGAACGAAACGACGCGGGAGCGGAATGCGAACTACGGGGTGTTGAAGGCATCGCTGGAGCGGGTCATGAGGAAGCTGGGCGAGTATTCGCAGACGGTGTAGGAGCGGCGCGGGCCGCGAACAGTTGGCGCGTCGAGATATCGCGGCTCGCGCCGCTCCTACAATTGTGGGATGCAGTTTCATCTCCCTGACCCACGCGCGGTCCCGGTTTACGACAATACGCAACCGAATCCTCTGATCGATCTGGCGCTAGCTTCGCTCGCCACCGAGCTGGGTGTTA
This sequence comes from Burkholderiales bacterium, assembly GCA_038246865.1. Lineage (GTDB taxonomy): Bacteria > Pseudomonadota > Gammaproteobacteria > Burkholderiales > Casimicrobiaceae > Casimicrobium. The sequence continues at coordinate 6,783 of JBBRVM010000095.1, read as the reverse complement.
TTCAGGAAAAACGCGACACTGAACTGCGTGAACGGCTCGCCTCTTCGCTGCTCTCGGCGGACCTGAGCGAGATTGAGGACGCCCTGTCGCGCGCGCCATCGCACGCGGTGTTGCGCCACATCACGCGTACCCTCGTGGGAGCTCACGTCGACGCCGGTCGCGCACGGGGCGATGGGGCGCTCCCTGCAACCGTATTCGCCGTTCCCGTAGTGATCGTCGCAGCAAACAGCGGCCCGGTGAACGTGCCCGGAGCGCTGCCGAATATTGACGAGATCACCGCACTCATGAAAGCGAATGGCGCGCTTCGAGGCAACGAAAATTTTGTGCTATCGAACGCGTTCGCGCCCGCGAACGCATTCGCACTCGAAAAATTACCTGCCAGCCTTGCCTGGTGGTCGGCGGCGTCCGGCACGCCCATCGCCATCGAAAAAGCGTCCCTACCCGTGCCAGCCGATCAGGAAAGCGTGTTCCTGCGCTTCCTCGTCGGCACCGCGCTGGCAGGCCCCGGCGTGGACTTGCTCACCGCCAACGACACTGGCAAATGGGGCATGCCATTCACGCAGGCCATCGCGAAGCAACTGGGCGGCGGTACGCTGTCGCTGCTCGCTATGCCTCGGCCGCCGCGCTCGCCGCTCGCAGCATTGATGCAGGGCAGGGCTGCGCAACGCGAGGTGTCGCTGCAACTGTTCGCCACCAATGCCATTCGGAAGTTCCGCTCCAGTGTCGGTGAGCCCGAAGCCGTGGTCTCAGCGCATCGCACGGCAGAAGGCGGTGAGGTTCGTCTTTCGTTGTCAAACCCGTTTGACGAAAAAGGCGCCGAAGGCTTCCGCGCGGAACTTCATGCGACCGACCGCGCCCAAGACGTGGCGGTGCTGATGTCGGACCTGCTGGGCGAATGCAATGTGGCGTCGGTGACGGTGCTGGCAGATGTGTTTCCCGATATTGATAGTGAGAGCAAATTGCCGATGCTGTTTCGGGCGGATGCACTGGAAGGCGCGGCGGACAAAGCACTTGGCGCGATTCATCTGCATTGATTTTTCATTGAACAGCTTTTTTTACGAAATGACGGCTGCAATAGGGCTTTCGTCGAATAAGTCTAGAAGTCGATAATCAATGAAAATATCATGTAGCCCCTACAAAATCGACGTTTCAGCCAAAAGCCGTATCCGCACCTGACCCGAAAAACTCATACTTCATCCAACCGTCCGTCATTCGTCGCAGCCACAGCCCACCGCGCTCACGCCACCTTCATACTTCACAGATTCCATGAATCCACTCGCCCTGTTTCCCTCTCGCCGCAGCGCTTACCTCACGGGCTTTTTGATCTGCGCGGGCTTGATCGCTTATGCGTTTTATCTGCAATACGTGCAGATGCTGGAGCCATGCCCGATGTGCTGGTTTCAGCGCGTGGCGGTGGTCGCTTTGGGGCTCGTTTTTCTGGTTGGGGCGGTGATGAATCCGGGCAAGCCGGGGGCGCGTCTGATTGGCTGGCTCGCGCTCTTGACCGGCGGCAGCGGCGCGGCGCTCGCGGCGCGTCATCTCTACATTCAATCTCTGCCCGCTGATGCATTGCCGAGCTGCGGCATGGGCATCACGTACATGCTGGAATCGCTGCCGTTCATGGACGTTTTCGCTCGCGCGCTCAAGGGCAGCGTGGAGTGCAACAAAATTGATCTGATCCTCGGCCTGCCGATCCCGGCGTGGACTTTGATCTTTTTTGTCCTGGCCGTTATCGCGGCGTTTTTGCTCATTAACCATCGTAGCGCGGCGCGCTCCTGAGCCGCGAGGCGTAAGCGATTCACCTCTTTATGAAAACATTCCTGTTGGCTGCTCTCGCGACTTCTATCTTTCCGCTTGCCCTCAATGCGCAGGCCCTGAACCCTCCTGCCACGCCTGTGCGTCCCGTTACCGACATGGTTCACGGCATGGCGATCACCGACCCGTACCGCTGGCTTGAGGACAACAAAAACGAAGAGGTGGTCAAGTGGACGCGCGCGCAACACGATTCCGCGCTGGCATGGCTCGCCAAAAATGCGCCGGAAGTGCCAGGTCTCAAAGACGAGCTGACGCGCTACACGGATCGAACCATCACCTCGCCGCCTTCGTTCAAGAAAGGCCGCGAATTTTTCACACGCAAAGTGAAAGGCGAAGCTCAGGCCAAACTCTATACGCGACTGGACGGCAAAGAGGTGCTGTTGTTCGACCCGGTGAAGCTTGATCCTTCCGGCAAATCGTCGCTATCGGGAACGTCATACACCCGCGACGCCAGCATCATCGCCGTCGGCATTCAGGTTGCCGGCGACGAGCTGCCGACGCAGTATTTCATCGACAGTAAAACGGGTGATAAAGTGTTTGAGCCGATCGAACAGGCGTGGGGCGTATCGTGGACGAAGGACAACACGGTGGCCTACGTGCAACCGCGCACGAAAGAGCAGGTAAGCAAGCAGCTACCGCTCTTTACGCAGCGCGTAAATCTTGAGCAGCCGCTTGCCGGACAGCCCGTCGTGCATCGATTTACTGACGCCAAGCAATGGGGCGGTGTTCGCGATGCCGAGTATGCGCCGTATACGGAATACTTGACAGGCGAGGGCAAGCGCGCGCAGATTTCCATCGTTAGAACGGGTAGCGCTGACACGCCGCGCGTAATCTTTAACGAGAAAGATGCCAACGCGAACATCGAGATGATTGGCGACACCATTTACGCCTGGACAAACGCCGGGGCACCGAACGGGCGACTGCTGAAAGGCAATGTCAGCGCCCCCGAATTCAGGGACTGGAGACAAATACTTCCCGAGCAGAAGGATGCGGTGCTTGAATCCTTCGTCGTGACGAAGAAGAACATCATCGTTCGGGAAAAGCGCGACCTGCTGGAGCGCCTGCGCGTGCTTGATCTCGATGGCAAATTCGTTCGCGATCTGCCAGCGCCGGAATTCGGTAGCGTTACCAGCCTGTCGTACGACCGCGACAGCAACACCCTGTACGCCGCACTCGGCACATTCACCGCGCCTTTCAAGCTCTACAAACTGGATGCTGAAGCACTCGTTTGGCAGTTCCTGTATCAGGACGAGTCGGTACTCGACACCGCAAATATCGAGACCAAACAGGTTTACGTGACGAGTCGTGATGGCGTCAAAGTGCCGATGTTTGTGAGCTACAAAAAGGGCACGAAACTGGATGGCAATAACTCCACCGTGATCTACGGCTACGGCGGCTTCAACGTCGGCATCAAAGTGAGCTATCTCGGCGCATTCGCCACGCTGATCAATCGCGGTGTGATCGTTGCGCAGCCGGGCTTGCGGGGCGGTGATGAGTACGGCGAAGCGTGGCACGAAGGCGGCATGCTCAGCAACAAGCAGAACGTGTTTGATGACTTCTACGCCAGCGCCGAATGGCTGATCAAAGAGGGCTACACCAACTCGAAAAAGCTGGTCGCATTTGGCGGCAGTAACGGCGGTTTGCTCGTCGGTACCGCAGCGACGCAGCGGCCTGAATTGTTTAAGGCGATTGTCTGCACCGTGCCGCTCCTCGATATGGTGCGCTATCACAAATTCCGCATCGCGCGCTACTGGATCCCGGAGTATGGCGACCCGGACAAGGCGGTCGATTTTGCGTGGCTTTTGCGCTACTCGCCGTATCACAACATCCGCGTCGGGGTGAACATGCCGACCATGCTCGTGATCGCCGGCGAGAACGACACCCGCGTTGATCCGCTGCACGCGAAGAAATTCGTGGCAAAGGCGCAAGCCAACTTGGGGCAAACCAATCCGGTGATGCTCAAAATGGACTACGACTCCGGACACGGCACCGGAAAATCCACCGCGCAACAGGTTGAAGATCGCGAGACCTGGTTGAGCTTCATTCTTGCAATGACCCAATAGAACAAAGACATACCCCATGATTTCAAAGCGCCACACGTTCACCGCCGTCCTTGCCGCCGCCCTTTTATCGGCAACGGTTGCCGCACAAGTCTCTCAAGTTCCGGTCACTCCTGCTGAACCGGCGAAAGGCTCGGTCAATCAGCTCAACTGGCTTGTCGGCTGCTGGCAGGGCAAGTCTTCGCGTGACGGTTCAACGATGAATGAAACCTGGTTCTCCCCACGCGGCGGCAGCGTTATGGGGGTCGGAATGGCCTACATCGACAACAAAACAATGTCGTCGGAGGCCATGCGCCTGTACGACGACGGGGATTCGATCAAATTGTTGTTGCGAGCTGCGGGTCGAGCCGACGTGACGATGACCCTCGACAGTATCGGCAGTCGGTTTGCGGCGTTTTTGGTGAAGGACGGCGAAGTGACGACCAGGCTGCGTTACCAGCAGAAAAGCGATGTCGAACTCATCGCGACGCTGCGCATCGAACAGGGCGAGCGCCGTCGCGGCGCGGACTATAGCTTCGGAAAGACGGATTGTGCAGGGCTTTTCTCACCCGAAGTGAAGGCAGTCACGGAGCCGGAGAAGAAGTAGCTTTTTTCTGAAAGCACGACTACACCGGAGCTGAAGCAAGGTTTTATCAAAAGTTGATAAGCACGATTTCTAGCGTCTAGCCCATAATCAGCCGTCATTATGTCGAAAAGTTGTAAAGTACTGTCATCATTTCGAACTCCGCGAATCGCTCGCCTGCGGCGTTAGATCGGTTTATAATCTCGGGCTTACTTCGATAAAACCATGCGTCTTTCGGGGTGCGTTCGGTGCAAACTGCAACGTCTCTCTGGTTGACGATTAAAAAGAGAACAGGACATTTCTATGGCACTGACGCCAGCACAATCCGCAGCCATCATTAAAGAGCACGGTCGTTCCGAGAACGATTCTGGGTCGACGGAAGTGCAAGTTGCACTGTTGACCGCCAACATTAACTTTTTGGCCGGCGACCACTTCAAAGTTCACACTAAAGATCACCACAGCCGCCGCGGCCTGCTCAAGATGGTTAACAACCGTCGTGCGCTCCTCGCGTATCTGAAAAACACCGACCGCGCCCGCTATCAGTCGCTGATCGAAAAGCTCGGCCTGCGTAAGTAATTTGCCGCAGCCCTAGTTGCAGACAAGGCCGCCTCTCTGTTGAAGAGTTGCGGCCTTTGTTGTTTCTGCGAATCAGCCAACCCGTTTCCCAACGACCCAAGAAACCTGCGCTACAGATGATTCCGCTTCTCAATCGGCAGTGACGCGAAGCCTGGCCGCCGACAGTGCGCAAGCACGGCAAGGCCAACGTCACAACAATCGACAAAGTCAGTGCCGATTGAGAAGCGGAAAAGCGCATTAAAAAGAAAGGTACCAGCAGATGCTGACCGCAACCACCAAGTCCATTCAATATGGCGCACACACTTTAACCCTTGAGACCGGCGAGATTGGCCGTCAAGCCGACGCCTCAGTGCTCGTGCGTTACGGCGACACCGTTGTGCTCGTCACCGCCGTTGCCAAGACGACCGTCAAAGAAGGCCAGGACTTCTTCCCGCTGACAGTTGACTATCAGGAAAAGACCTACGCCGCAGGCAAAATCCCTGGTGGATTCTTCAAGCGCGAAGGCCGTCCTTCAGAAAAAGAAACGCTCACGTCGCGCCTGATTGACCGCCCGATTCGCCCGCTGTTCCCGGACGGTTTTTACAACGAAATTCAGGTCATCGCGACCGTGATGTCGCTTGATCCCGAGATCGATTCCGACATCCCCGCGATCATCGGCGCGTCTGCCGCGCTGTATCTGGCTGGCGTGCCATTCGCTGCACCCATCGCTGCGGCCCGCGTCGGTTACGCCAATGGTCAATACATCCTCAACCCATCGATGACCGAGCGTAAAACCTCCGAGATGGATCTGATCGTTGCCGCCACCGAAACCGCCGTGATGATGGTGGAATCCGACGCGACCGAACTGCCCGAAGCCGTTATGTTGGAGGCCATCTGGTGGGGTCAGGCACAACAACAACCCGTGATCGACATGATCATGGCGTTGGGCGAAGTCGCTGGCAAACCGTCATGGGATTGGCAAGCCCCGGCAAAGGACGAAGCACTGGTCGCGAAGATCGTTGAAATCGCAGGCCCCGGCTACGACGAAGCCTACAAAATCAAATCGAAGAGCGCCCGTAGCGCCAAGTTGAAAGAAGTCGCTGCTGCTGCCGAAGCCGTGCTGATCCCGGCGGACGCCAACAGCGCCACCAAGAACCACATCCGCAACGAAATGTTCGCGCTGGAAGCGAAAACCGTTCGCGAGCAAATCCTGCGCGGCGAGCCCCGCATCGATGGTCGCGACACGCGCACCGTTCGTCCAATCTCGATCCGTACCGGCGTGTTGCCACGCGCTCACGGTTCGGCGCTGTTCACACGCGGCGAAACGCAGGCATTGGTCGTCGCCACGCTCGGCACCAAGCAGGACGAGCAGATGATCGACGCGCTCGCCGGTGAATACCGCGACCGCTTCATGATGCACTACAACATGCCTCCGTACGCCACTGGCGAAACCGGTCGTGTTGGCACACCCAAGCGCCGCGAAATCGGCCACGGTCGTCTCGCCAAGCGCGCACTGATTGCCGTGTTGCCCGCAGAAAAAGACTTCTCGTACTCGATGCGTGTCGTCTCGGAAATCACCGAATCCAACGGTTCGTCGTCAATGGCTTCGGTCTGCGGCGGCGCACTCGCGATGATGGATGCGGGCGTGCCGTTGAAAGCACCGGTCGCCGGTATCGCGATGGGCCTAATCAAGGAAGGCACGCGCTTCGCCGTATTGACCGACATCCTTGGTGACGAAGATCACCTCGGCGACATGGACTTTAAAGTCGCCGGTACCGATCGCGGCATCAC
>JBBRVM010000094.1:0-9940 GCA_038246865.1 Burkholderiales bacterium | reverse complement strand
TACAACGAAGTGAAGGACCAATTTATTTGCCGTGAAGTTGACTGGGTGCGCGTCAAAGGAAAAGTGCTCCCCGTTAAAATATTTGAGCTTGTCGGAGAAAGCAAAGTCGCAGAGAAGGTTGCTGAAACTCTTAAGTTCTTTAACGCCGGTTATTTCCGCTATCATCAAAAAGATTGGCTTAACGCCGTGGATGCTGTACTCGCTTGGTGCCATGTTCTGCTGGGGAGTATTCAGCGCGACGCAGAAGGTTTCGACCAATCATGTTTCGGCTGAACTGTCTTACTTGGCATGGTGTGCCGCCTTCATACCCATTGCAATCTGGATCGTCCTGACCAAGCCGCTCCATTGGAATATGTCACAAGCGATGCTGTGGTCCGGCTTGGCCGCCGGAGCACTGAACAGCTTCGGCGTGATCGCGGCTTTCGCAGCTTATCGCTGCGAAGGCAAAGCAGCCATCGTCACTCCGTTAGCTGCGGCGGTGCAGCCGATTGTCACGATCGCTTTGGCTTACCTGTTTCTTGGCGAGCGAGTGGGCGTATTGGAGAGCATTGGTATCGGGCTCGCCATTGCATCCGCCATAGCCCTGTCCAATGAAACGAAGCCAAGTAAAGAACAAACCAATGATGGACAGTCGCAAATCGCAATTTGACGGAAAGACCCTTGGCAGGGACGTTCGCTTGAAATGAAGGTTTTGGCAGCCCTGCCACATTGGTATCCACAGCGTTTTCTCAATACTGCGGAGGGGCACTTAGCATGGCTGTGGGAATCGATTGGTTACATCATGCCCTCAGTGAAGAGGAACGCGATCATTTCGCTACGGCGTTAATCGACAAAGCTTTACGTGCTTCACTAAAAGTTGCAGAAGAAAACAATTGGGTTTCCGGTAACAACGATTGGACAGCGGTCTGCCATGGCGGATTGCTTGTTGCGGCATTGTCGGTAACGGAACGCGAACCCGACTTGGTTAAACTAATTCGTCTACCCGATCGGCGTCGGCAGGGTCGGGCTCATATCAATGCCGTCTATTCGTTGCAAAGCAACCCTTCGCAACGTCGCGACGCCATCGCTTCGCTCACGCTCCACAACGGCATTCATTGATCGCCGTGATCCCGCACAATCGCTCTGGACAAAATACTTTTAAAAGTGCCACACCAAGTCTCGCCACATCGATCCCGCGTTCGCCGCCGAAATGGCGGTCATCATCGATCACGGCATGCGCGAAATGGTGACGGAACAGAAAAACGTTTTCTACTACGTCACACTGATGAACGAAAACTACGCGCAGCCGAATTTGCCGGAGACGAAGTACGCTGGGGTGATGCGGGGGGCGTATGTGTTTGCGGAGTTTCCCGCCCATCCCGTTCGTGGCGAGCCCGTCGAACCGCCCACTGCGAAACACGTCACGTTGCTCGGCTCCGGTGCCATCCTCACCGAAGTCATCAAGGCAGCAGAAGAGCTCGCGAGCGAAGGCGTGAGCGTCACAGTGATCAGCGTCACAAGCTGGAGCGAACTCGCGCGTGACGGCATGCGTTGCGAGGCTAGCGAAGCGAGCGACGCGTACATCACAACGCTGCTTGCCGCTACAAGCGGGCCGATCACCGCCGCAACCGACTACGTGCGTCTGGTCGCCGAAAGCGTGCGCGCGTACGTGCCCACCAATCGCCGCTACGTCACGCTGGGCACGGACGGCTTTGGGCGCAGCGACACCCGGGCCGCGCTACGCGATCATTTCGGCGTCGACGCCGCGCACATCCGTGCGGCGGCGTTGAAAGCCCTTGCCTAGCGAAAATTTAGAAATTGCGTGGCGCGCGCCGCCATCGATGCGAGCACAATAAGCACTGCAACAAAAAGCAAGGAGTTCACCATGAAGTTGACCGCTGAACAAAAGGCGCAATTCGAACGCGATGGCTATCTGTTTTTTCCAGGCCTGTTCACGCCCGACGAGACCCGCACGCTGACCGCCGCCGTGCCCGAGCTTTACGCGCGGCAGGAGGATTACAACGTGCGCGAAAAGGGGACCCAATCGGTGCGTACCAACTTCGCTGCGCACATGTACAGCGCGCCGTTCGCACGTCTCGGGCGACATCCCCGCATGATCGAGCCGGTGGAGGACTTGCTCGGCGAAAAACTCTACATGCATCAGTTCAAAATCAACGGCAAGATGGCGTTTGAGGGCGACGTCTGGCAATGGCATCAGGACTACGGCACCTGGAAAAACGACGACCTGATGCCGACCGAGCGCGCCATGAATATCGCGATTTTTCTCGATGAGGTGAACGAGTTCAACGGCCCGCTGATGTTCATTCCGGGCAGTCACAAAAAGGGCGTGATCGACGCCAAACATGATCTGACGACCACCAGTTATCCGTTGTGGACAGTCGACAACAAACTCATCACGCAGTTGGTGAATCGTGCGGGCGGCAGCAAGGGCGGCATCGTGTCGCCGAAGGGCCCGGCGGGCTCGATGATTTTGTTTCACTCATGCCTGGTGCACGCGTCCACTTCGAATCTGTCGCCGTTCAATCGTGTCGCGGTGTATCTGAGCCTGTGTGCCGTCTCCAATCACATCCGCCGCCACAAGCGCCCCGAGTACATCGCGCACCGCGATTTCACGCCGATTGAGTGTTTGCCGGATGATTGTTTGTTGAAGGAATACCCGGTCGATTTGCCGTGGAAGGAGGGTGTCCCGCAGAGTGCGTTTGTCACGACGCCGGAGCCCTTCAAGATCGCGGCTTGAACCGTTCCCTCTCCCCTCGTGGGAGAGGGCTAGGGAGAGGGGGCGGTGGCGATACGCCAACCTCTGCTCTCCCCTCCACCGTCACCCTCTCCCCAACCCTCTCCCCTCAAGGGAGGGGGAGCCAGAAATATGAATCTCTACTCAAAACTCCGGCAGCGCGCCGCACAAAACAAACCCATCCGCATCGGCCTGATCGGCGCCGGAAAATTCGGTTCGATGTATCTCGCGCAAGTGCCGCGCACGCCGGGCGTTCACTTGGTGGGCATCGCTGATCTATCACCGGACGCCGCTAGAACGAACCTTGCGCGCGTAGGCTGGAGTATCGAGCGCACGCAAGCACGCTCACTCGATGAAGCGATGAAACTCGGCAGCACGTTCATCTCCGAGGACTGGCGCTCGTTAGTGTCGCACCCCGCAATCGACGTGATCGTCGAATGCACCGGCAACCCAATCGCCGCCGTGGAGCATTGCCTCGCCGCGTTCAATCATGGCAAACATGTGGTGAACGTCACCGTCGAAGCGGACGCGTTTTGCGGTCCTTTACTTGCGCGCCGCGCCGCAGAAAAGAACGTCATTTATTCACTCGCGTTCGGCGATCAACCGGCCCTGATTTGCGACCTCGTGGACTGGGCGCGTACCTGCGGTTTTCCGGTTGTTGCTGCGGGTCGCGGCCACAAATGGCTTCCGCATTTTTCGCAGAGCACGCCGGACACTGTCTGGGGCTACTACGGCTTGACAGAGGAGCAGGCCTCGCGCGGCGGGCTGAATCCGAAGATGTTCAACAGCTTCCTCGACGGCTCAAAGCCGGCGATTGAAAGCACCGCTGTCAGTAACGCCACGGGCCTCAGCGTGCCGAGCAACGGCCTGCTCTACCCACCCGCCAGTGTCGAAGATATTCCCTTCGTCACCCGCCCAAAATCCGAAGGCGGCGTACTCGAGCATAAAGGCATGGTCGAGGTGATTTCATCGCTCGAAGCCGATGGCCGAAAAATTCCGTACGACATCCGCATGGGCGTGTGGGTGACGGTGGAGGCCGAGACGGAGTACATCAAAAACTGCTTCGAGGAGTACAACGCGCACACCGACCCGTCGGGCCGCTATTTCACGCTGTACAAACGCTGGCATTTGATCGGGCTGGAAGTGGGCGTATCGGTTGCATCCGTTGCGTTACGCGGTGAACCCACGGGCGTTGCGACGGCATGGAATGCCGACGTAGTAGCCACCGCAAAGCGTGATCTCAAACCCGGCGAAATGCTTGATGGTGAGGGCGGCTACACCGTGTGGGGCAAGCTGCTACCGGCGACGAAATCAGCCGCGATGGGCGGGCTGCCACTGGGGCTCGCGCATAACGTCAAAATCGTACGCGCCGTCGCGAAGGGACAGAGTTTGACCTGGGCTGATGTCGCGATGGATGAGACGACCGACGCTTTCAAAGTGCGTCGCGAGATGGAGCAGATGTTCGCGCCTGTCGCGTTGGTGCGAGCCGCTTAAACGCGGCTCGGAACCCCTCTGTCGGCGGGGCCGACATCTCCGCTACTTCGCAGGGGAGACTTGCGACGCATTTGCCTCCCCTGCGAAGTAGGGGAGGTGGCACGAAGTGCCGGAGGGGTGGGTCGTCGAACAAAACACCACGGCCCGAAGTCAGCAATCGCACAAACAAAAACGGCCGGGCAAAGCCCAGCCGTTTCGAGTGAAATCAGGAACCTTAGTTCTCGATAACCTTCCTCATCTGCTTCATCGCCTTCACTTCAATCTGGCGAATTCGTTCTGCTGACACGCCGTATTTATCGGCGAGCACTTGCAACGTTTCTTCCTGATCCTCAGCGAGCCAGCGACGCGTAATGATGTCGCGTGAGCGCTCATCCAGCAGCGTCAGCGCGCGCTTCAGGCCTTCGCTCTGCACTCGGCCGGTTTCCTGCGCTTCGATGATGCGCGCGGGATCGACGTTCTCGTCGGCTTGCAGATAAGACGCGGGCGAAGTTGATTCGCTCTCGGAGTCATCCGGCGTGCCGTCCATCGCGATGTCGCGACCAGACAAGCGCATGTTCATCTCGAACACTTCTTCCGGCTTGACGTTCAATTCCTTCGCAATGCGTTTGGCTTCGGCAATCGTCAGCGCGTGTTCGCCCGAGCGCATGCCGCGCAGATTGAAGAACAGTTTGCGCTGCGCCTTGGTCGTGGCGACCTTGACCATACGCCAGTTCTTCAGAATGTATTCATGTATTTCGGCGCGAATCCAGTGCAGCGCGAACGAGACGAGACGCACACCGCGGTCCGGATCAAAGCGACGCACGGCTTTCATCAGGCCAACGTTGCCTTCCTGAATCAGGTCGCCCTGTGGCAGGCCATAGCCCATGTAATTGCGGCTGACCGAGACGACGAGGCGCAAATGGCTCATCACCATCGAGCGGGCGGCGTCGACGTCCTGAGTGTATTTCCAGCGCATGCCGAGTTCTTGTTCCTGCTCAAGCGTGAGCAATGGATATTTGTTGACGGCAGTGACGTACTGGTCAATGGTGCCCAGTGCGGATGGCACCGGGAAGTTCAGTGTGGCTGTTGGATTGGACATGGAAAACATACTCCGATTCAAAATGCCGTCTAAAAAAACTAAAGCGGACGGTACGCTGTGTGTGATTCAGGTCAACTGGCACTGTGCCCGTTTTGGCCCGCATCGCAAGGTATCCCTGTAACCCCCACGAGGGGACGGCCGCACAAGCATCGATCGCTTGCCAGTTCCGTCGAGCCGCCCCAACCGGGGTAACCCAAGTGCATCAGGTGACTAGTTCAATTCACCGTTTTAGCACTCACGACATGAGAGTGCCAAGAATTGTAATAGTTCCCGACTCTTTTGCTCGGGTTTAGAAAAATTTCGCTATGGTGAGTGCTTGCTCACGGTTAGGATGATTTTCTGCATGGGTGATCAGACTGTCGCACCGTGGGCCACGGTTCCCCGATTCATCGCGCTTGCCTCCCGTTCGTCGCACTCGGAGCAGTTTTTAGCGGAAGAACGGGAGTAACTTATTCCTGAAAACACCGCTGAACGGGGGCCAGAGCGTGCTGCATCAAAAAGTCGACATTAGCCACTTATCGCCCCTAGCCCCGATCCAAACTTGATTTCAGGCGAAAGCTGTTAGCTGCGCCCTGTGCTGCCAAAGCCGCCCGCGCCACGATCACTCGCGGTGAAATCGGTCACGGCGTCGAACTGAACCTGCTGCACGGGAACGATCACCAGTTGCGCGATACGCTCCTGTGGTGTGATCGTGAACGCGGCGTTACCGCGATTCCAGCAGCTAACCATGAGCTCGCCCTGATAGTCGCTGTCGATCAGGCCCACCAGATTGCCGAGCACAATGCCGTGCTTATGGCCGAGGCCGGAGCGTGGCAGGATGAGCGCGGCGTAACCAGGATCGGCGATGTAGATCGCGATGCCGGTGGGAATGAGCGTCGTCGCGCCCGGTTCGAGCACGATGTCAGCATCGATGCAGGCGCGCAAATCAAGGCCAGCCGAGCCTTGCGTCGCGTAGGCGGGTAGATGCTGGCGGGCGCTTTCGCGCAGGACTTTGTATTGAACTTTCATTGCCAATTTCTTTTGGTAGGGCGCGTATTTACGTAAAACCGTGCCCGCCCTGGGAACGACGCGAAGCGCTGAAATTTGCGGCGTGCGCCGATGAGACTACAAGGCGGGCAGTGCCCGCCCTACGAGAGGCCAGCCGTCATTCTTTAAACATGCTCGGCTCAAGATTGTGGCGTTGCAACAGCTTGTAGAACTCCGTGCGATTACGACCGGCCATCTGCGCGGCTTGCGCAGCGTTTCCTGCCGTGAGCTTCAAAATGCGCACGAGGTAATCACGCTCGAACGTTTTGCGCGCAGTTTCGAACGACACCAGTGGTGTTGCACTGTCGTCGAGGCCATTACGAATCAGCGAGAGCGGAATGATGTTGGTGGTCGACAGCGCGACCGCCTGCTCCAGCAAATTTTCCAGCTGACGCACATTACCCGGCCACGGCGCAGGCACCAGTGAGGCGAGCGCATCGGGAGCCAGCGTCGGCACCGGTTTGCGGTAACGCGTCGCGATTTTTCTCAGGAAATGATTGGCCAGAAGCGGAATGTCTTCGCGCCGCTCGGCGAGCGATGGCAGCTTGAGTGCCACCACGTTGAGACGGTAAAAAAGATCTTCGCGGAAGGTGCGCTCGGAGCGCATCTGGTCAAGATTGCGATGCGTGGCTGACACGATGCGAACGTCTACGTTCACCGATTGCGTGGAGCCCACAGGACGCACCGCGCCCTCCTGCAACACACGCAGCAACTTGGCCTGCAACGAGAGCGGCATGTCGCCAATCTCATCGAGAAACAGCGTGCCGCCGTCGGCTGCCTGAAACAAGCCCTGCTGCGCTGTCGCAGCGCCAGTAAACGCGCCTTTCGCGTATCCAAACAGCTCGCTCTCCAGCAACTGCTCTGGAATCGCCGCACAGTTCACCGCAAGAAACGGTTTGTTGGCGCGGCTACTTGCTGCGTGAATCGCACGTGCCAGCAGCTCCTTACCGGTGCCCGATTCGCCGAGGATCAGCACCGCCGCCATCGAATCCGCCACCAGTCGCGAGCGCCGCAACAGATCGTCCATCTTGGCACTACGCGTCACGATTTCAGCACGCCAGGTTTCGCCCGCACCGGACGGCGCTCCACCGTCGCGCGCCTCGCCCGCGACCGCTGCGGCCTGCGCCACTTTTTTAAGCAATTCTTGCGGATCAAAAGGCTTGGTCAAGAAGCCGAACACGCCACGTTGCGTCGCGGCAACCGCATCTGGGATCGTGCCATGCGCCGTGAGAATAATCACCGGCAAGGTCGGATGTTGCGCGTTGATTTGCTCGAACAGTTGCATGCCATCAATGCCCGGCATCCGCAAATCGGTGACCACCACAGCGGGTCTCGCCACGGCAATTTGCGCAAGTGCAGATTCGCCGCTCTCGGCGGAACGAACGCGATAACCGGCGGCGGACAAACGCATGCCGATCAGTTTCAGCAAATCAGGATCGTCGTCGACGAGAAGGATTTCGGCAGCCATGCGTGATCTTCCGCCTCAGTTGCGACGACGTTCGCGGTCGAGCAATTGCTTTTCAATTGCCTTCAATGCATCGAGTTTTTGTTGCAACGCGTCGGCCTTTTTTTGCTCTTCGCGCACCTGTCGTGTGCGCTCGGAAATCTGCGCGAGTATCAATTCGGCGACCGGGCGCAACGGGTGCGTCAGCGCAAGCCCCCCGGTCTTTGCAACCAGCGGTTCAAGCAATCCCGACAAGCGTGCGTCATCCCCCGCAGCAGGCCCCAGCAGCGCCGACAGCCACGCAAATCGCAGGCGATTGACCGATGACTTGTCTTTGTTAAATGCGTTCTGCGCGCCGGCAAACTCTTTGCGCAATTCGTCCGCAGATGCACCCGCCGTACGCGTCATTTCGAGCAATAGTGCAATGCTCTGCTCCTGATCTTCGGGCAGCTTCAGCGGCTCCGGCGCAGGCGTCGGCAGCGCTGGTTTATCCACCTCAACGTAGACCGGCACGTAAACGGTTTGCGTCACGACTTCGGGCACCGGTGCTTTCGGCAGCAGCACTGCGTCGGGAACGGTCGCACAGCCACCCAGCGCAAACAGCGTCCCCCACAACATCAACCAGCCAACACTATTGCGCAACAGAATCTCCCTGCGACACCGCACCTACAAACGTGTCGCTGCGTGTCAAATCAAAAGGCAGCCGAACGCGGAAACGCCCGCCCGGTTTGCCCGGATCGACCACGAACACATGGCCCTGATGCGCCAACACATATTCGCGCACGATGGCCAGCCCGAGGCCGGAGCCCTTCACTTTGCCATTCGCGCTGGCGTCACCGCGATAAAACGATTCGAACACACGTTCCTGTTCTTCCAGAGCGACCCCTGGGCCATCATCTTCAACATCAATCTGCGCCATCGCGCCATCGCTTGAACCGATGACGCGTACCTTGCCGCCGCGCGGCGTGTACTTGATGGCGTTGGATACCAGATTATCCAACACCACACGCAATTGCTCGCTGTCGCCCCGCAACGTGATCGCATCCCCGCGCACATCGACCGAAATCGCACGCGACAACATCTCCAGCCGATGCTCCCGCACGACGCGCTCAATGATCGCCTTCATATCGATCTTTTCTACCTTCAGCGGCGCTGCGCTCTTGTGTTGTTGATAGGAAAGCAAATCTTCGATCAACCGTTGCAACGACAGCGTGTTGTCACGAATGATGCGCACGACGTCGTTTTGCTGCGGCGACATCTCTCCGACAATGCGGTCCTTCAGAAGCTCTGAGCCTTCGCGCACCGCCGTCAGTGGTGTTTTCAGTTCGTGCGAAACATGGCGTAGAAAGCGCGATTGATGTGTCTCAAGTTCCAGCAGGCGACGACGCAACCAGTCAAGCCGTTCGCCGAGCGAGCGTAAATCGCGCGGCCCTTTGATCAAAATGCTCTCATTAAATTCGCCACGACCAAGCTTCCTGATGCTGCGATCAATATTGCGCAAAGGCCGCGAAATCAGGATCGAAAAACCCACGGCCAGGAGTAGCGCTGTCGCCGCCGCAACCCCCAAAAACCACGGCCAGTTCTCACGCGTTTTCGCCGCCATTTCGCGTAGCGTCACCACCTCGCGCTCGGTCACGCGACCGAGCATCGCCGCCGCCTGCGCCGCGTTGTCAGCCAGATCAGCAGCAGACTCCGCAAGCTTCGGACGCTCCGAGACTTCAGGAATCCCGTTCTTCAGCGCCGCCGCCAGCACGATCCGTTGACTATTCAGCTTTTTGAGCGCGGCCCGCTCTTCGTCCGACAACGGCAGGCTCTGGCCACGAATCAACGTCTGGTCAAGCTGCGCATCGAGCTTGCGATAGCCGTCGATCAGCGAAGCATCCTCCAGCACAATCGACTGCCGCACCGCCCGCTCGATCTTCGCCGTCACGTCGCGCAATTCACGCGAAGCCGTGCTCGCTGCCTCCGCCTCGCGCACTGAAAGCTGCGAGCGCTTGGCCAGACTATCCAGCCCAAACGCGAGCTCAGCCAACGCCACCACCAACGGCACGGCCGAGAGCACAAAGCAGGCAAGGATGACGTTGGTCAGGGAGCGGGGGTAATACACAAAGCCATTTTAGGGCTCGGGCTTCTGCTAGTCCCCTCGCCCTTGAGGGGAGAGGGT
>JBBRVM010000093.1:0-9949 GCA_038246865.1 Burkholderiales bacterium | reverse complement strand
GCAGATCGCAGCTCGTGGGGAACGCTTTTCAGCACCGGAGACCGGTCGAACGATGGCGCTGAACTACGTCGCTATGGAAGAGCTGCTGCGCGGTGCACCGCTAGAACGCGATGTGTTCGCGGCGGATAGTCCGTTCGAAATTGAGCTGCCGCTGCCAGAGGGTGGCTTCAGTCGTTTCCGGGTGGTGGAGTCGCCCATCATGGAGCCGGAGCTGGCGAAGCGCTATCCGATGCTGAAGACGTATCTGGGTCAGGGCATCGACAACCCGACGGCGACGGTGCGATTTGACGTGACGCCGCGCGGCTTCCGTGCACAGGTGATCGCGAATACTCGCACCCTCTACATCGAGCCTGCGCAGCGCAGCGACGTTGAGCACTATGTGGTGTTCAACAAGAGCGACTACCAAAAGCTGAGCGAGCCGTTTTATTGCGGCGTGACTGGGCAGGAAGTCAAAAGTGTGTCGAACCTGTTGAAACGCAATGACGTTACGGCGATTGCGTCCGGCGGAAACCTGCGCACCTACCGGTTGGCGCTGGCGGCAACGGGTGAATACACCGCCGCGCTCGGCGGCACTGTGATGGACGGTTTGAGCGGCATCGTCACCACCATGAATCGGGTGAATGGCATCTATGAGCGCGAGGTAAGCGTGCGCATGGTGCTGGTGGCCAACAACGATCTCATCGTGTACACCAATGGCGCGACCGATCCCTACACCAATGCCGATGGCTCAGCGATGCTGGGACAAAATCAGTCGAACCTCAGCACCGTGATCGGCAACGCGAACTTTGACATCGGACACGTCTTTAGTACGGGCGGGGGCGGCGTCGCAGGGCTCGGTGTGGTGTGCGGTGGCGGCAAGGCGCGCGGCGTCACCGGTTTGTCGAACCCGATTGCCGACGCCTACGACGTTGACTTTGTCGCGCACGAGATGGGACACCAGTTTTCCGGCAACCACACCTTCAACGGAAGTGGCGAGAATTGCGCGGCCCCTAACCGCGAAGCCTCAACGGCCTACGAACCGGGCAGCGGCATCACGATTCAGGCGTATGCCGGGATCTGCGGTGGCGACAACACGCAACCCAACAGCGAGGATTATTTCCATCGCCTGAGTTTGAACGAAATATTGGGTTTCACCACGAACGCCGGTTCGGGCGCGAGCTGCGGGGTGCTGACGGTCACTGGCAATACCCCGCCGACGGTCAGCACAACCCCGAGCTTTACCATCCCGCAGCAGACACCCTTTGTGCTGACCGCGACGGGCAGTGACGCCGATGGCGATACGCTCACCTACCTCTGGGAACAATTCGATCTCGGTGCAGCCAATGCAGAAGGCGTGCTGACCGACAACGGCGGGCCCCTGTTCAGGAGCTTCATTCCGACGACATCAACGACACGAATTTTCCCGAGCTTGCGCTATATCCTGAATAACGCAAACGTGGTTCCCGCGACGGCCCCACTGCCGGGCACGGCCTCACCCAGCTGGATGACGGCGGAGCGGCTGCCGAGCACCAACCGCACAATGAATTTCCGGGTGACTGCGCGCGACAATCGCGCGGGCGGCGGTGGCACCAATGATGCGTCCACTGCGATCACGGTAACCACAGCAGCCGGACCTTTCGCGGTCACCGCGCCTAACACTGCGGTTACCTGGGCCGCTGGTTCCAGCCAGACGGTTACCTGGAACGTCGCCAGCACCACGGCCACGCCCGTGAACGCGTCCAACGTGGAGATCGCGTTGTCGCTTGATGGTGGCTACACCTTCCCGGTCGTTCTGGCCGCGAGCACGGCGAACGATGGCACGGAAACCGTGACGATCCCGGCCGGTACGCCACCAACCACTCAGGCACGCATCCGCGTCTCGGCGGTCGGCAACATCTTTTTCGACATCAGTGACAGCAATTTCACGATCACTGGCAGTAACACCGCACCAACGCTGACCATTACCGGCGACGTTACGACGCGGCAGGGATCGCCGTCTGCGACTGCTGTGGTCGCCACCGTGAGCGACACGCAGGACGCCGCCGGAACCCTCACCGTAGCCGTCTCGCAGGTTCCGCAAGAACTCACGCTCACCGTCAGTAATGTAGGTGGCAGCGTGAGCATGACGGCGACCGCCGGTTGCACGCTCGTAGCGCCCACCAGCGGCAACAAGATCTACCCCGTGTTATTGACGGTCACTGACAGCGCGGGTGCCAGCACCACGCTGCCGGTCAACGTGCTCGTCGGCGCGAACCTGATGCCCGCTCTAGGTACCTATGGCAACATTTTCCTCGTGCGCGGCAGCTCCGCCACCGTGGCGCCCAGTGCCGTTATCACTGACGGAAATAACAACCTGATTGCGCCCGGTGTGAGCCCCGCGCTGCTGCCGGGCAGCGGCGCTGGCGCCACGTTGTCCGTCGCCGCGAACGGCACGGTGACCGTCAACACCGACAACAACACCGCGTTCGGTGCCCATACCGTGCGGGTGCAAGCCAATGACAGTTGTGGCGCGGCGCGCATCCGACAGTTCACTGTTACCGTCACCACAACTGCCCCGCTGCTGGCCTATTCGAGCGCAACTGTCACCAGCAACAACAATCGCCTCGACCCGAACGACTGCAATGCACTCACGGTGCGCGTCGCCAACAACGGGGGTGGCGCAGCGACGGCGGTCTCAGCCGTTCTTGCGAGCACTACGCCGGGTGTAGCGATCACACAGGCTACTTCCGTCTATCCGAATATCGCGGTGGCCGGGACAGGGGATAACCTCACGCCGTTCCAGGTCTCGACCAGCAACAGCATGGCGCAGGGCAGTACCGCCAACTTCACGTTGACCGTTTCATTCAGCGGTGGCGGCACGTCGCCGCAGGTGCTTAACTTTTCCCTCCCCGTCGGTGTGCAGACGAACTACGTGTTCAACTCGTCGACCGCGGCAACCATTCCGGCGGGTGGCGTACTGGTGCCGGGCAGCAATGTTGATGACGGCATTTTCAACGTCACTACTCCAGCGGCGTTCAATTTCTCGGTCTACGGCACGACCGTCAGTCCGGCATCGACGTTGCGAGTCAGTACCAATGGCAATGTGCAGATCGTTGGTTCAGGCGGAAGCGCGGACTACACGAATCTGCCGCTGCCAGCAGATGGTGCCAGCGACACTCCGGGCGAGGCCTTTGCACCGAGTTTGCCGACGCTGTTCGTGAAGTGGAGCGACATGATCTTAACCACCACCGGAGGCGGCATCTACACGAACACGCAGGGCACGGCACCGAACCGTCAGTTCATCATAGAGTGGCGCGGTCGTATGATTGGTGATGCTTCAGGTAGTACGACCAATCATGTGTATGCGGTGGTGTTCAACGAAGGCAGTAACGCCTTCCAGTACCGTTATGTGCAAACCGGCACTGGCGCAACGGGTAATGGTGGGACTTCGACGGTAGGCGTGCAATCAGCCACCACCGGTCCGACGTTCACCCAATATTCGTACAATCAGGCGGTCATCACTCCCGGTCTCGCGCTGAGCGCTACGCTGCAATCGGGCGCTCCCGGCCCTGGCGTTTGTGCAGCAGGCCCAGCCGTACTCAACATTGACGACAGCAGCGCACCCGACGTCTACAGCGCATCGACCGACGGTGTACTGTTGATTCGCTATCTGCTCGGCCTGCGCGGCACAGCGCTGACACAGGGCGCACTCGGAACCAATCCGCAGCGCAACGCGGCGCAGATCGAGAACCACATCTTCACGAATCTGGCGCTGTTTGATGTGGATGGCGACACCTCAACCAAAGCGCTGACCGACGGATTGTTAATCCTGCGCCGATTGCTGGGTTTGTCCGGCCCGGCGCTGACCAGCGGTGCCCGCAATCCCACCTCCATCCGCAGCGATAGCGACATTGCCAACGCGATTGATGCGCTGAAACCGTAGCGCTGAATCACTTCACGGCAGGTGGCGTGCATGATCGTGTGCACGCTGCCACGCGGCAGCGCCTCACCTCTGGCTGCGCCCGCCGAGTCACCGTCACTCGGCGCTCAAAAGCGGGTACGTTTTTTGTCGGGATGGCACGAACGCCACTGCCGCAGCGACAAGCTCAATAAACAAAATCAGGCACCGTATTTTCGGTTCGCCGCGGTGTCAGCTAAACCCTGAAAAGACGACTGCATATGGGCTAGACACCGTTTTATTTAAAAGTCGACTTCAAGGAAAATTGGCCTCTAGCCCTAATGGAATAAGGCTTTCAACCATCACGCCGCCTGCGCTACCACACCCCATAGTGCCGAACCAGCCCGCGCCAAAACGCGTCCCTCTCTTTTGCCAACGACGTGTAACCGGCGTTAGCGGTGGCGTTGGCCGTGGTCTGCACCATGACGAGCTTTCGTTGCGGGTCGACGAAGATAACTTGCCCGTACACGCCGAGCAGTGCGAAGCGCCGCGTCTCACCGGGGAAGAGCCAGAACTGGTGCCCGTAGCCGTAGTAACGTTTTTCGAATCCGGGGCGGAACGGGGGATCGACGCGATGCCAGTCGGTCGCGTCTAGCAGGTAGTCACGCGGAATGATCGCTCGTTTTGCTGGATCGTCTGGACGCACGCCGTCGTTAGCGAGCACCATGCCGAGACGACCGTAATCTCTGAGCGTTGCGTTGAAGTTGCCGCCCGCTAATGTGACGCCTCTTTTGTCTGACCACCATAGCGCGGAGGTTTCGGCACCAATCGCTTGCCACAGACGCGGCGTAAGGTATTCGCTGGCGCTCATTCCGGTCGCTCCGCGCAGCACAGCGGAGAGCATGTTCGTTTGCGCCGAGAAGTACGCGAAGCGCGTGCCCTGCGGAACTTCGCGTTCGGTGATGGTTGCTGCGGCGGCCTCAATACCCTCGCGCGTGACCGCATTTGCGAAGCGTGCCGCGTCATCCTTGCCGCTGTAGTCCTCAACGAACTTCGCGCCCGAGGCCATGCGCAGCAGATTGCGAATGGTCGTCTCGCCCATCAGCGTGCCCTTGAGTGCAGGCGCGTAGCTATCGGCGCGATCATCGAGCGATTTGAGCTTGCCTTCGCGCAGCGCCATGCCGATGGCGATCGACATGAGCGATTTGGCCATCGATTGCGACACGAAACGATGCTGCGGCGTGCGTTCGTATTGATAGCGCTCAACCTGAATTACGCCGTCCTTGATGATGAGCAGACCCATGACGCGTTGGCGCGCCAGATAGTCATCAACACTCAAGTTTTTAGCGTCCGCGACTGACCAGCGATACGTCGGCTCCTGCGCCGCCTTTGGCAGCGGCATGGGCTTGTCGCTCGGTGCCATGACCTTGGCTGCACCGCCGGAAATGCCGGGGATTTCACCTTGGGCGGAGAACGAGCCGACCCGCACTTTCTCGTCAAAGAACCACGTCCGCGCGGTGCCGACTGGATAGCCCTGCGCTTTGCCGAGTTTGTCCTCATCCGGTGCGCTCTGCGCAGGCGCGGCGATGAGGCTCGTCAATAGCAGAGCGATGACAAAAGAACGCGCATTCATGGGTTGATCCGGTACGTGTTGGCGCTGTATTCTGCAACGAACGCGCATGGAAGCCGCAGGCTTGCCAGGCCGCAGCTTTTGTTAGTAGTGGCCGCGCAGCTGACGGATGTGGCTTGCTGCACGCAGTAGACTTCAGGCTACTTTTCAACGGAAAAATCCATGGCTGAGACTGCCGACAAAATCGCGACCACCGTCACCACCACCGACGACGAAAAAAAGCGCATGCGTGAGCGTGTGGAGGCGTTGCTCAAGCTTCCTCCCAGCACCAGCACCGGCAGCGTCAGCGTCAGCATCGGCAAGAAGGCTTTGTCCTATGCCGTGAGCGCCGGTTTCGTGCCCGTGGTGGCAAATATGTCCGACACCCACAAGGGCGAGGCGGACGCTGCGCTCTTTCTGACCAGCTACACGCAACAAATCAAAGGGGTTGCGCACGATCCGGCAACGCGTCCCCTGTTGTTTGCGTTCAATGGTGGCCCCGGTTCGTCCTCCATCTGGCTGCACCTGGGCGCGCTCGGGCCGAAGCGACTGTCGATTAATGACGATGGCACCATGCCGCCGCCGCCCTATGCCGTGCAGGACAACCCGCACACCTGGCTTGAGCACTTCGATCTGGTGTTTATCGACCCACCGCACACCGGTTATTCGCTCACAGCGAGCGATGCCGCACGTAAGAAAATGCTCAGTGTGGATGGCGATGTCGAGGCGCTTGCTGAATGCATCCGCGCGCATTTGACCCGCAGCAAGCGCTGGGGCTCGCCCATCTATCTGGCCGGCGAGAGTTACGGCACCACTCGCGGCGCGGCGTTGGCCGACAAGCTTCTGGATCTGGGCATTGCGCTGGCTGGCGTCATTCTGGTTAGCTGTGCCATGGATATCCAGTCGCTGGATTTTGACGGCAAGAATGACCTGGCCTACAGTCTGTTTGTGCCCGGTTTTGCGGCGACCGCGCAGTACCACGGCAAGTTGAAGGGCCCGCAAGCCAAGTCGGGCGCGGCAGCGCGGTTGGCTGCTGAAGCATTTGTCGCGGCGGAATACCTCGCTGCACTGCACCTCGGTGCTCGTCTGTCGAGCGCAAAGCGCGCACAGATCGCACAGCGGCTGAGTGAATTGATTGGTTTGCCGGCGCAACTCATTCTGGACAATGACTTGCGCGTCTCGGATGCCACCTTCTTTTCCGAGCTGCTACGCGACGACGGAAAAATCGTGGGCAGACTCGAGTCACGCGTGACCGGCCCGCTGGGCGCAAAAAAATCCCGCGCCTGGGACTTCGATCCTGGCATCGAAGCACTGCTGGGGCCTTACACGATGGCAGCCAACGCGTATTTCCAGTCTGCGCTGGGCATTGTGAGTGACCAGAAGTACGCCGTGTTCTCCGAAATCGCGCACAAAGAGTGGAACTGGCTGCAAGGCGAATCCAAGGGCAACAGCTATACGACGACCAGCAACGCGCTGGCCCGCGCCCTGCGCCGCAATCCGCATCTGCGGGTGCTGGTCGCCAGCGGCTATTACGACCTTGGTACGCCCTACTCTGCGAGCGACTGGTCGCTGGCACGGCTGGACCTGACAGATGAAGTAATGGCGCGCATCACGCACCACTATTACGATGCGGGACACATGATGTACACCCGCACTGATGATTTACTCAAGCTCAAGGCGGATTTGAAAAGCTGGTTGCAGGCTTAGCGTCTATCGCCGAAGGTGGTGTCAAGGGTAACCGTCAAGAGATTTTTTAAGGTTGCCCTTGTGCGTTCCATACGCTTTCAGTTGAAGTACTGCTCGCCTCAGGACTTGGTCGTTGCCGGAATCCGCACCGCTTTGCCAAGGTGAATGCCCGAGTCAAGCAGCATCAATTCGCCCGTGATCGTGCGTGCACCGTCAATTAGCCACATGATGGCGTCGGCGACATCGTCAGGCGAACATGCACGCGCAAGCGGCGTGCCGTGCTCATAACCTGCTTTAACTTTTTCGTAGCCTTCCTGGCCGATGCCATCGACGAACCAGCGCGACGTGATGAGGCCGGGACAGACGGCGTTCACGCGAATCTCCGGCGCGAGTTCGCGTGCGAGATAAAGCGTCATGGCGTTCACCGCGCCTTTCGATGCGATGTACGGCACCGCCGATCCAATGCCCAACGCGCCCGCAATTGACGACACGTTGACGATGGCTGCATTCGCTGATTTCTTCAGATGCGGCACGCTGGCGCGCACCATCTGGAACGTGCCAATCGTGTTGACGCCGTAGATGCGGTTGAATATTTCAGTGTCGAGCACATCCCAGTTTGCAGCGCCGGTGAAGGTGCTGATGCCCGCGTTGTTCACCAGCGCATCGAGTCGTCCCCACTTTTCGACGACCGCTTGAACCATCGTCTTACAGTCAGCGTCGTCGGCAACGTCGCCACGCATCAGAAGCGTGTCAGCGCCCGCTTCGCGACAAGCGACCGCGGACGCTCGCGCTTCACTTTCGCTCTTCGAATAGTTAATCAACACGTTGTAGCCGCGTTGCGCAAGACCCAGCGCTGTCGCGGCACCCACGCCGGTTGCCGAGCCCGTGACAATCGCTACTCTTCTCTCGTTCACGTACATCCCCTCCTTTGTTCAACTGGACTTGTGTTCGAGTTTACGCTTTGCTTTTACGGTGTTGCGATGAGTGTGGGTCAAAACTATTTGTCTCTAGCTTTGTGCTCCAAGCTAGCTTACGTAGGCGCTAAATGGCATATTTGTCGAAAGTTGACTTATAACAAAAATGGCGACGAGCCCCGATGGAATGGGGCTTTCAACCAGAAGTTGCTTAGCTAATTTGCGTTACTTGCGCTTCTTCTCGTCGTCTTCTTTGTCCCGCTTATCGTCTTTGTCGTCTTTCTTGTCGCGGCGTTTGTCGTCTTTCTTTTCCACGACGACGCGCGGCTTCTGATCGCCTGCATCCAATGGCGGTGGAGGGTTCACCGCCTTTGCCGGTTCAGGTGTGCGCGCGGCTGGTGGCGTAGCGGGTGATGCGGGTGCGGCGGGTGCTGGTTTGGCAGCCTGGGGGCGCTCAGGTCGTCCACGTTGTGGTTCGGTCGGGGCGCGTTCGACGGGAGCGCGATCCATCGGTACGGCGCCCGGTGGTCGCGCTGGTTGGGCGACGGGCGGCGCAGCGCGGACCGGCGCGGGCGGTGCGGCCTGAATCGGCGGCGTGTTGGTCGGTACTTCGCGCTGCTCGCGAGGCTTGTTACGCGATTCAGCTGGGGGCAGTTGTGGGGGCATTGCGCCGGGACTGCGCTGGCCTGGCGGCTGCGTGAGCGGAGCGGGTACCACCAGTTGCGCAGGTTGTGGCTGCATCGGAACAGCCGCAGCAGGCGGCGCCTGAACTGGCACAGGTAGATTTCCGCGTGCTGGCGGCTTGCCAGCCGTCTCCTCGCGCTGGTCAGCAGGCCGTTTGCCCGGTTTATCTGGCTCTTGCGGCGCCGGTGAACCCGGCGAGGAAGGGGTGGCCGGACGACCTGCGGGCTGCCCAGAAGGGGGGGCAACAACGGGGTTCGGATCACGTGGTTTCGACGCCGCGGCCGGCAGCTCACCGGTGTTTCCACGGCGGTCAGACGGTGCCTTTGTCGGTGGTTGCGGCGGTGGTGTTGCTGCGGCCTGTCCCGTTGCCCGCGGTTTCACGATTTCGACTCTGGGAAGCGAACCTGGCGAATTCGATGTCGGCGGTGCACCAGCGCCTGGCTTCACCGATGTTTCCGACGGCGTGGCAGGTTTAAGGTCGGCGAGCGCTGCAGCCGCTACTGGCCTGCCGGGATTGGCAACCAGCGCACGCTCTCTGACGGCAAAGCCGACGACGGCGGCGGGCGGCAGGCTTTGCGCAACGACGCGGCGCTCAACCACTTGCGGCGGTTTCTGCTGCTGTGGCGAGGCACCGAGCACGCTGATTCGCTGTGGAGCGACAACGGCCAGGGTGTTGACCGGCGCTTGCATTAGCGCGGCTTCTGTGACTCGCAACTGCGCTCTGGCGACTGGCTGCGACTGCACGAACGTGGTCGTCGGCACCGTAACCACCGCACCGCGTACAGCGCGATTGATGTAGACCGCGTCGTTCACACCGGCTACGTCACGGTTGTTGTAGTTGTTAACAATGATCGTGTTGTTAATCACCGTATTGCTGGCGTTCACGTTGGTGAAATAGCTGCGGCTTACAGCGTAGGCCGGGCGATAAACTTCGCGCGGGGCGAGTGGAAACCAGCCCACCGCGCCGACATTGCCGCTCGTGACGCTTACCTGAAAATTACTGCCACCGATGAACGCCACCAGTGCGGGTGCGTACACCGGACGCGCAGCAATCGGGCCAGGAACCCAGCCCCAACCTCGCGACGTGTTGGCCCAGCGACCATAGTGGGAAACGGTAAAGCCCCACGGCTGATCGTCAACCCAGGTCCAGCCCCACGGCTCAATCCACGACCAATGCCCGTCGCGGTACGGTGCCCAGTC
>JBBRVM010000092.1:0-9999 GCA_038246865.1 Burkholderiales bacterium | reverse complement strand
GTAAATCGCTTCATGGCTTATCTCTTTCAGTCTTTGAACAACCGAAAGACTACCGCCATGAGCCTTCACTCCTCCAGTCTTTCCTACACGCCGAGAAGCGCGCAATTCGTACTGGAATCCAAGTTTATCGCCTTTAGCCCCTGAACAGCCGTGCTTTCATTATAAAGCTGATGTGTCGGTGAAGCGTTGAACTTCAATGTTTCTCGAGAAAGTGACGGCTGATGCGTTTGCGCCGGAAAATATTCCGCGCAGGTTTAACCCCTTTCCTCCGGCTGCCTCGTTTCAATCATCACCCGCCCCATTTCGAGGCGATGGATTGAAGCTTGAAGGAGCCCACCATGTTGTTGCAGAAATCGCTTTTCACCGCTGTGGTGGCCGCTACGGCCATCGCTGCTACCGCGTCGATGGACGCCTCAGCCATCGGTCGTCTCGCTGACGTTACGGTCACTGACCGCTACTCTGGCCAGACGCTGCCAGTTTACTTTGCCAAGGGCCAATACTGGGTCGCCGGAACGCCGGGCGCGAATTATTCGGTGTCGGTAGCTAACGCCTCGGGCGCTCGCATACTGGCGGTGATGTCGGTGGACGGCGTGAATGTGCTGGACGGCGAAACGGCTGGCATCGAGCAATCGGGCTACGTATTCAACGCGTATCAGCGCTACGACGTGAACGGCTGGCGCAAAAGCAATTCCGAGGTCGCAGCGTTTGAGTTTGTCGCCTCGCCTGCGTCGTATGCCGAGCGCACCGGCCGTCCCGCCAACGTGGGTGTGATTGGCGTGGCGTTGTTCAAGGAGCGCGTGTACCAGCCGCCAGTGATCGTGACGCCGCCGTATCGGCCATACCCTTACGATGGGCGTAAATCAGCACCGTACGGCACCAGTGAAAGTGGCCCGGCTTCGGCAACGGGTGAGGTGGGTGGTTCGGCCAAACGTTCCGAATCGCGTGCTGATGCAACCGCTGAATCGCGCGAAAAACTCGGCACCGGGCACGGCGAACGCGAATATTCGCAAGTGTCGAACACATCCTTCAATCGTGCGCAGTCAACACCCAACGAGGTGATCAGCATTCGCTACGACAGTCGCGAAAACCTGGTGTCGATGGGTGTGATTCCGGCACCGTACTACGGCAGCGTGAGACCGCGTCCGTTCCCGAACAGCCAAGGGTTCGTGCCGGATCCGCCGCGTCAATGGCGCTACTAGGCTGGCGTGATCCCTCGCGCTTGCGGGGAGTGGATTAAGTCCCCTCTCCGCTCTTGCCTCCCGGGAGAGGCTGGGGTGAGGGCATGGCGGCGAGGAGTATCACGGTCGCTGCTCTAGCAACCGTCACCCGCTCCCCAACCCACTCCCCGCAAGGGAGAGGGAGCATTGCGGTGATAATTCATGCATGTCCGCCGCCCAAAATTCAACCGAGAAAATCACCGACGAAGCGTTGATGCAAGCATTCGCGCGGGGCAATATGAACGCGTTCGAACAGCTCTATGACCGGCACGAAACAGGCGTCTGGCGCTTCGTTTTCCGAAGCGTCCAGAACAACGCGCTGACCGATGATCTGGTGCAGGAGCTTTGGTTCTCGGTGACACGTTCAGCTGCGAGCTACGCGCCCACGGCCAAATTCAAAACATGGCTGTTCACGATGGCGCGTAATCGCGTAATAGACCACGTACGCACCCATAAAAACCACGCCAGTATCGACGCAGAAAATGAGGAAGGCGAATCAATGTTCTCTGATCTTGCCGCTGACTCACGTCTGGGCCCCATGCGCCAGGTGA
Organism: Burkholderiales bacterium; assembly: GCA_038246865.1. GTDB lineage: Bacteria > Pseudomonadota > Gammaproteobacteria > Burkholderiales > Casimicrobiaceae > Casimicrobium. The sequence goes on along the minus strand of JBBRVM010000092.1, from coordinate 8,231 downwards.
GCTCGCGCGAGCAGGCCAAGGCGTTGCTCGATGCGATTGAGCAACTTCCGGCGGATCAGCGCGAGGCGTTTTTGTTGCAAGCCGAAGGTGACATGAGCGTTGAGGAAATTGCGGCGGCCATAGGCGTCACGTTCGAGACCGCGAAGAGTCGTCTGCGCTATGCCAGAAACAAACTGAAAACACTGCTCGCAGATTTTGCGGAGGTGTCAGCATGAGTTCGTCGCCAACAGATAAGCGCATTGATCCGCTGATCGACGCGTATCGGCAGGCCAGCGAGCTCGAAGCGAAAGATTCTGGCGCGCGGCCACGTGCAGCGTTGCGTGCTGCCGTCCTCGCCCATGCGCGCGTGGTCGTGCAATCGGCAGACGCGGCTGAACAGAAACTGGCGGTGAGCGATGCCGTTCGTGCCACACCTGCCGCCAATGAATCACGGCCGATCTGGCGTATCGCCGCCGGGGTCGTGCTCGGCGTCGTTGGGCTGTGGGTGTATCAACTCACGCGTCCCGGTAGCACTGACGAGGCCAATGTCGCCGTGCTGTCCGCGCCGCAGAGTGCGAAAGCGACCGCGAACGAAGCCACGGCTGCGGCTGCTCCACCCGCGGCGCCAGTGGCGTCGGTTGCGTCGGTTGCGCCATCCGCCGCTGCCGCCCCCACAAACCCTGTAACCGTTGCTGCGCCCGCACAGGTGGAAACCGCCGTCGCCGTCGCCATGCCCTCAAGAGCAGATAAGGCTGCGCGAGATACATCCGCCCGCGATCGCACAAGTACAACAAGCGTTACTGCGAGCGTTAGTGCGCCGCGAGGTAGCGTTGCCGACGCCGCGCGTAGCGAGACAAGCGTCGCGCTGGCGAAGCTGAATACGCCCGCGAGTCGGGCTGAGAAGGCACCGCCTGCCTCAGCGCCAACGGCGGTGGCGGCAGCAGCGCCGGTTGCATCCGCAGCAACTTCGGCTGTCTCTGAAGCCGCCGCGTCTGAGCCGCTAGGTGAGACGATGATTGCATCTGCTGAAATGCGCAAGGCGGCACGCCCAAGCGTGGCGGCGCGCGCCTCCGTAGCTGCCGCCCCCGTAGTAGCTGCAGCACCGCCCAATGCGTTTCCTGCAACGGCAACAGGCGCGATGGCCGCCGCCGCGCCGCCACCCGCGGCGCCCGCAGCGGTCCAGCAATCCGCAGCCGCTGGTGGTAACTCAGCACTGCGTCAAGGCATCGTAAGTACACCCGACGCCGCCATGTTCAGCGCCGTTCGCATTGGCAACGTCAACGCCTTCCGCGCGGCATTAGCGCGTGGCGCAAACGTGAACGCACGTGACGAAGGCGGTCGTAGCGCACTGCAAATTGCGCGCGAACGCAGTGATGCCGACATGGTGAAGGCACTGGAACTGGCGGGTGCGAAGCAGCAGTAGCACAGGCCTTGTCTGCCGTGTGAACTATCGGCGGACGACGGCAGCTATAGCGATGTGAGGCATCAGAGCGTTGCAAACATCGCGACCACCGCGACCGCCATCACCGCCGTCGCCAACCACCCGAGCCAGCGCAATCGTTTGCCGATACAAAACTTGCCCATCACGCGCTCGTTGGTGCCGAGCAGCATCATCACGACCATGATCGGCAGCGCGATTACGCCGTTGATCACCGCACTCCAGAACAGCGCTTTAATCGGGTCAATTGGCATGAAATTAAGCACGACGCCGCCGACGGTGGACAGCGCGATGATGGCGTAAAACTCTTTCGCTTCAAGCAGCTTCTTGTCGAGCCCGGAGCCCCAGTCAAAGCATTCAACCACTGCGTAGGCGGCCGATCCAGCAAGCACTGGCACAGCCAGCATGCCAGTACCAATGATGCCCAGACTAAACAGCAAAAACGCGAAATCACCCGCGAGTGGACGCAACGCTTCGGCCGCCTGAGCGGAAGTTTGAATATCGGTGATACCGGCTTTATGAAGCGTCGCGGCAGCACTCAAAATGATGAAGAATGCGACCAGATTCGAGAAGCCCATCCCGATATACGTATCAATGCGAATTCGCTTGAGATGCGTACGTGCGGACTCCGGCGCAATCTTCTCGCCAGCATCATGAAATTTGCGCAAGTCCTCCATTTCCTGCGCGGCTTGCCAGAAGAAAAGATACGGGCTGATGGTCGTGCCAAATACGGCGACAATCATCACGATGCTGTCGCGATTCAGGTCGAGCTTCGGCCAAACAATACGGGTCGCGACTTCAGTCCAAGGCACCTCAATCGTGAACGCCACGGCAACGTATGAGAGCAGCGCTAACGTCAGCCACTTTAGATAGCGGACGTAGCTTTGATACGGAATGAACACTTGCAGCACGAGGCACAACAAGCCGAAGGTGACGGAATAGACGTGCGCTGAGCCACCCAGCAGCAAAAAGAGCGCCTCGCCCATGGCCGCAATGTCGGCGGCGATGTTGATCGTGTTGGCCAGCACCAGCAGACCTACGATGGAATAGAGCACCGCCTTGGGGTATTCAGCCTTGATGTTGGCTGCAAGCCCTCTTCCCGTCAGGCAACCCAACCGCGCGCTGACCATCTGAATACCTGACATCAGCGGGTACGTGAATATCATGGTCCACAGCATGCTGAAGCCGAACTGCGCGCCCGCCTGCGAGTAAGTCGCGATGCCACTGGGGTCATCATCCGCCGCACCAGTAATCAGGCCGGGGCCGAGCTTTTCAAGCATGCGTGTGCGCCTCTAAGTTAGCGTCAAGAGTAATGCGTCGGGATCAACTGTACCCGGAGTTGCCGAGTCTCTGGGCGGAGCGCTAAAGCACCGCGCCCAGCACGTTGATAAAAAAAGCGACGATCATCAGGTTGAAGGCGAAAGAGATCAGGCCATGCACGAGTGCGAGGCGACGCATGGCGCGAGTGTTGATCGTGACGTCGGAAACTTGCGACGTCATTCCGAGCACATAGCTGAAATACATGAAATCAAGGTAATCCGGTTGATGTGCGCCCGGAAAATTGAACACGGGCTCATCGCCCTTTTTTGCGTACTTACGGTAATAACAGTGCGCGTAGTGAAAACCGAATCGCGCATGCATCAGAAGCCATGAGAGCGCTATGGTGGTGACCGCGAGCAGGATGTGCGCGAGGCGCGCGGAAAATGGTTGTTCTTTTGACGTGGAAAGCAGAAACGCAATGGCAACTAAACTGATCGCGGCGCTCACGATGATGGTCACCAACATCGGCGTGCTGCTCTGATCCTGCTCGGCGACGCTGGTTTGTGTTTCGCGATGGTTAGCGCGATGGACGCAGAACCACGCCAGCGCCAAATTAGTAGCGGCCAGCACACACCACCCGACCAACGCAGACTCAATGAACGGTCGCCAGATTAACAGTAACCCGAAGAGCGGCAACCCAACCAATGCGGACAGCGCGAGGCGCTTCGGCGCGTTGCTTCGCCGGACCCATGACATCGCTGTCAAGGGACGCTACAGCAACTGCTAGACGTGGCTGAAGTCAAAATAAGACTGCAGCGTTGACGTTTTTTCATCGCTATCGGATCGCATCTCAGCGGGGTAAAGCGCACATCATCAACCGGAGTTTTTCATGCCGTTAGCCATCTTGGCCATCGCAATCGCGAGCGCGGCACCACCTAGCGTCTTGATGAGGCCCGAGTGCTGCGCATAGAACGAACTCATCTGATCCACGACACCGGGCGAATGCTGCTCGGCGTGAGCTGCGATTTGCGCGACCTGATCGGGCGTTAGCGTGCTCAACTGTTCGGGCGTGGGATTGGTCGTGACTGTACCGCCGCTACCCATCAAATTGGAGAGCGCACCGCTCGACGAGAGGGCAGCAATGGCTGCAGGTGTGAGGCTGGCGAGCAGTGTGCTCATCATGCCCGATTGCTGTTGCGAATTGCCGTTACCAAAGAGCTGGCCGACCATTTGTCCAAACGGTGGCGTCTGGTCGGACCGAAAAGCAGCCGACAAACCATCAGTCATAAGCCCACTCGGCGCGCTTTGCGCGACCTGCTCAAAGTGACCTTCTGCCTGCGCCGGGTTCGCGTTCGAACCTGCGCCACGGAGATACTGCTGAAGCAGTCCACCAAAATCGAATGCCATGATGTGCTTCTCCTACGCGTTGTTGCTTCGAGTGACCAGGTGATAAATCACCAAAAGGATTACTGAGCCAATGATGGCTGCGATGAACCCCGCAAAATGACCCGGTCTGTAAAGCCCCAAAGCCTGACCGAGATAAGTGGCAGCAATCGAGCCCGCAATACCCAAAACAGCAGTCATAAAAAAGCCACCAGGGCCTTTACCGGGCGTGATCATTTTGGCGATCATTCCCGCAAAAAATCCGATGACGATAGTCCAGACTAGTTCCATAACTTTCACCTCTGCAAGGCGTTCTGATTGAACGTGGTTATTTGCGCTTAAGATTCTGTTGAGAATCACTGACCAGCCCCTGACCATTGGCCACACGGACTATCGGACGCGGCGGTACGCGAGGAGCAGTTAAACGTTGTCAACACCTTGTTCGTTCATGCGGTGTCGTGTTCCACCGACCTATCCGCGCTATCCGCCCGTCTGCACCTCGATGTCGGCAGTTGCATCCACGCAGTTTGTCGGTACGCCAATCTCGCATACTCGATAAGGCAACGTAAAGAATCCCACGGGTGTAGTTCCCGTTGTCGTGAGCACCCCCGCCGCGGTCACCGTAAAGTTAGGGTCGCTCACTGTGTAAACGACCGTGGCACCACTGACCGGCGCGCCTCGTAGCGTGTCGTTAACACTTAAATTGAAAGTAAGGCGAGTCCCTCCACCCAAATAGAGGAGGATCGGCCCATCGTCGACCGCGACAACCGATATCGGCACCGTGATGGTGACGCTGACCGGCCCGCTGCACGGAGAATTTCCTACAGTACGGCAGATGCTGTAAGTCGCGGTTTGCGTGGAACCGCCAGGTGCGCCCGCTGCCAGCGTCAGCAGCCCGCCTACTTGACTGAGATACGGACTAGCGGTGTTGAAAGTGACCGTCACCACACTCGAGTCCGGTGAGCCTCCGTTGAGATTGTCATTGGCCAGTAGATTGAGCGTTCCGCCCGGGCTCAGCGTCGCTGCGTCAGCGACCGCGTTGATGGTGCTTGGTGCTGAAATCGTGAACCCAACCGTCGCGCTGCACAACGTGTTGGCCGGACTCTGGCAGATGCTGTACGTGCCGATATGCATAGTGCCCGCAGCCGCAGCGGGCGACAGCCTAACGAGGCCACCCACTTGCGTCAGATTTTCACTGGATGTCTGGAAGGTAACCGTGACCTGACTGGACAATGGCACGGCACCGTTGAGGCTGTCATTAGCCAACAGGTTGAACGTACCGCCGGGGACGACCGTCGCCGCGTCAGCCACGGCAGTGATGGTGCCCGCCACAGTAATCGTGACGCTAACCGGCCCGCTGCAAGGTGAGTTTCCGACAGTCCTGCAGATTCTGTAGGTCGCGGTTTGCGTGCTACCACCTTGCGCACCGGCTGCCAGCGTAAGCAGCCCTCCGACCTGACTGAGATAAGGGCTCGCCGTGTTGAAGGTGACGGTCACCACGCTCGAATCCGGTGAGCCTCCATTGAGGTTGTCATTGGCCAGTAGATTCAGCGTGCCGCCCGGACTAAGCGTAGCTGCGTCAGCGGTAGCGTTGATGGAGCTTGGCGCTGAAATCGTGAAGCCAACGGTCGCGCTGCACAAAGTGTTCGCCGGGCTCTGGCAGATGCTGTACGTGCCAATGTGCGTGGTGCCCGCCGCCGCAGCGGGCGAGAGCGTGACGAGACCGCCGACTTGCGTCACATTTTCACTCGACGTCTGAAACGTGACGGTGACCTGACTCGATAGCGGCACTGCGCCGTTGAGGCTGTCATTAGCGAGCAGATTGAACGTGCCGCCGGGGACGACCGTAGCGCTGTCAGCCACGGCAATGATGCTGCCGGGCACTGTTATCGTTACGGCTACGGTTCCGCTGCACAGAGTGTTGGCAGGGCTTTGGCAAATGCTGTAGGTAGCTGTTTGCGTGCTGCCTGCAGGCGCGCTCGCCGCAAGCGTCAGCACACCACCTACCTGAGAGAGATAAGCGCTGGCGGTATTGAACGTCACCGCGACTTGTGAGGATAACGGCACTACACCATTAAGGCTGTCGTTGGCTAAAAGATTGGTCGTGCCGCCGGGGCTAAGGGTGATCGCGTCTGCCACTGCCGCGATAACGCCGGGCACCGTTACCGTCACGCTCACTGTTCCGCTGCACGGAGTATTAGCGGGGCTCTGACAGATGCTGTAGGTCGCGGTTTGCGTACTGCCCAAAGGTGCGCCTGCTGCCAGGGTTAGCAACCCGCCGACTTGAGTGAGATACGCGCTCGAAGTGTTGAAGGTTACGACGACCTGGCTCGACAGCGGTGTCGCTCCATTCAAGCTGTCATTGGCCAGCAGATTGAACGTGCCGCCTGCGTTGAGCGTCGCTGAATCTGCCACAGCGGTAATTGCACTAACGGCACTTGGTACGGTAATCGTTATTGGGACAACGCCGCTGCAATTGCTGCTGACTACACGCTCACAAAGACGATAGCTCGCGGTTTGTGTGGTGCCCGCAGGTGTCGACGGCGAGACCGACAGTACGCCGCCGGCCTCGCTCAGATAGGCGTTGTTCGAATTGAAAATAAGTGTCACTTGTGCTGCAGTGGGCACCGCACCGTTTAATTCATCGTTCGCAAGCAAATCGAGCGTAGCGCCCGGCGAAAGGGTAGCGACATCGGCGACAGCGACGACGCGCGAGGTAACGTTGATCGTCACCGATACTGGTGCGCTGCATACGGCGCTGTCGACCGCCGAGCAGAGCGTGTAGCTTGCCGTTTGTGTCGTCCCACGTGGCACAGCGGTGCCGAGTGTGAGCAGGCCTCCGACCTGTGTGAGATAGCTGCTGCTGGTCTGAAACTTGACGACGACATCAGAAGGCTTGGGCACTGTGCCGTTGAGCGTGTCGTTGTTGAGCAAATTGAGCGTGTCTCCTGGCGACAACGTCGCGCTATCGGCAGCAGCTGTGATCACACCGGGCACCGTAACAATAACGTTGGCGGAACCGCTGCACGGCGAATTTCCGACCGTGCTACAGATGCTGTAAGTAGCGCGTTGCGTGCTGCCGCTCGGTGCGTTAGCAGCAAGTCGCAACAGGCCACCTGACTGTGAGAGAAACGCACTGGTGGTTGCAAAAGTGACGTTCACCTGAGACGGCAAAGGCACTACCCCGTTAAGGGAATCATTCGCGAGCAGGTTGAAACTAGCCCCAGGTGCGAGGCTTACGACATCTGAGGTAGCGTTGATGCTGCCTGGAACAGTGATGGTGACGCTTACGGGCCCACTGCACGGGGTATTGGCCGGCAACAGGCAGAGACTGTAAGTGGCGCTTTGTGTGCTGCCCAGCGGCGCCGAGGCTGCCAGCGTCAATACGCCATTGCTCTGGGTCAGATATGCGCTGCCGGTGCTGAACGTCACGCTGACTTGTGCGGCAGACGGCGAAGCACGGTTAAGGCGATCATTGGCCAGCAGATTTAGCGTCGCTCCCGGTGCGAGCGTTGCAATATCCGACACGGCGCTGAGGCTGCTCGGCACAGTGACCGTCACTGGAACAGTCGCACATTTAGTGAGATCAAGTGCGGCGCAGATCGTATAGGTCGCAGTGAGCACGCTGCCGTTCGGCGCGTTCGCAGCAACAAGCACGCGGCCATTGCTCAACGACAGATAGGGCGTTGCCGAAGTGAACGTTATGCGAATCCCATTCAACGAGGGCGTCACACCATTCAAGCGATCATTGTCGAGCACGGACGCAGTTTCACCAGGACTAAGCACGAAGGAGTCAGCAGTTCCGATGATGACCGAAACCGGTGGCGGCGTCACCGCGACGGTCACAGGGAGCTGGCGGGTCTGAAATTTCAGCGCGCACTGTGAAGTGTTGATAGCTTTGTTGCCCAACGCAAACAAGCCGGACGAGAATATCTGACCACCACCACTGACCAACCAAGGTAGCCCCTGCGGTCCCACGCTAAGCGCAACGCCCCTACCCTTGACCGATATGAAGTTTCCGCCGCGTGCGTTCCACCGCCGCACGCCACCTGCGAGATCAGTAATGAATAGCGAGCCCTCTGGTCCCGACGAAACGTCTGTTGCCGAAACAATCTGCAATTGGCAGTTGTCTTTTTCGCACTTCAGTAACTGTTTGGCAGGCGTCACAGCC
>JBBRVM010000091.1:0-10000 GCA_038246865.1 Burkholderiales bacterium | reverse complement strand
CGGTGCACGCGATTGACGGGTGGGATGACCTGCGCCGTCGCCTGCAACCGGATCGTCGCTGCTTCGCGTTTTTTCATGCACAGTTGGCCAATGTGCCGTTGATTTTTGTTGAGGTTGCGCTCGCTCCGACGATGCCGGAGGCGATTGCGCCGCTGATCGACAAGAACTCGGAAATCACTGCGCCGAAGCAGTTCCGCGTCGCCGCGTTCTATTCGATCAGTAACTGCGAACCAGGGCTGCGCGGTGTGTCGCTCGGCAACTTTCTGATCAAGCGCGTCGCAGAAGAATTGAAGCGCGAATTGCCGCAACTGAAAACGTTCTGCACGTTGTCGCCGATTCCGGGATTCATGAATTGGCTGACTCGTGTTGATGCGGCGCTGGCGTACGAAGGGCTGAAGCCCGCGACGCGGAAGCGACTGGTTGAAGCGCTTGCAGAGTTGCGCAAAGCGACGGGCGGTGACCTGGCTAGTTTGTCGCGTGATGCGACGCTGAAGGCACTCGACAAAGACGCAAAGGAAGCACTGCTCGCGCTCGCTAGCGCCTACCTGATTCACGAATCGCCGCGTGCGGGGGGTGATCCCGTAGCACGATTCCATCTCGACAACGGCGCGAAGCTGGAGCGCATCAACGCGCAGGCCAATCTTTCAGCGCCTGGGCTCAAGCAATCGGCTGGCTTGATGGTTAACTATCTCTACGATCTGGATCGCGTGGAACAGTCGCATGAAGATTTTGTGAACGGGACGGTCACGCATGCGAGGAGCGTGGGCAGCCTGATTTGAGACTTGCTTTCACCCTGCCCGCTCGCGGGAGAGCGTAGGGTGAGGGCTACGGTGAGGGGGAAGGTGGCAGTAATTGCTGTCTCGGCTCTTGGTGGAACCGTCACCCTCTCCCCAACCCTCTCCCCTCAAGGGAGAGGTTGCAGAACCGATACGTCGAGATACACACAACAACTACAGAGCTAACATTTCCAAAGGAGGAAACTAAATGCAACACTTCAATTTCTCACCACTGCGTCGCGTGCTGATCGCGCTGCTCGCGGCAGCGCCGCTGGCGGCCATCGCTCAAACCGGCTGGCCCACCAAACCCGTCACCATCGTCGTGCCATTCCCGGCCGGTGGCGGTACCGACGCCTTCGCTCGCCCACTCACGGCACAGCTGAGCAAAAACACCGGCAAACAATTCATCATCGACAACCGGGGCGGTGCGGGCGGCACGGTCGGTGCAAGCATCGCAGCGAAGGCAGCACCCGATGGCTACACCTTCTTCATGGGCGCGGTACATCACGCCATCGCACCGTCGATGTACCCGAAGCTCGACTACGACATTGAGAACAGTTTTGTCCCGGTCGCACTCGTGTCATCGGTGCCGCAAGTGATCGTGGTCAACCCGCAACGCGTGCCCGCGAATGATCTCAAGGGTTTCATCGAAGCCGCGAAAAAAGCCGATGGGAAAATGAACTACGGCTCGGCGGGCAGTGGTTCATCACATCACCTCGCGGGCGAGCTGTTTAACGGTCTGGCGGGCGTGAAAATTTCTCACATTCCATACAAAGGCGCGGGTCCGGCGCTGATCGATCTGATCGGAGGACAGATTGACGTGATGTTCGACGGCATGGGATCGAGCGCGGGTCACATCAAAGGTGGGCGCATCAAGGCGATTGCAGTCGCGAGCGATAAGCGCGCGCCGGGTTTCCCGAACATTCCCACTGCTGCGGAGTCAGGCTTGAACTACAAAGTCTCAACCTGGTACGGCCTGTGGGCACCCAAAGGCACGCCGCCTGACGTCATCGCGAAGTTGCAGGCGGAGCTTAAAAAGGCCTACAACTCGGACGAACTGAAAACGATATGGAACGGGCTTGGCGCTGAAGTGCCGGACGTTTATGGTGATACGTTTGGCAAGTTCGTTAATTCCGAGATCAAGCGCTGGGCCGAGGTTGCGAAGTCCTCGGGAGCGAAGCTGGACTAGACAAAATCGGCGACGTATGTAGGGTGTGCACCCGAGTGCGCACCATCGCGCGGAACGGCGACCCCGGATAGTGGCATACATGGTGCGCACTCGGGTGCACACCCTACGGGGGATAGATGAACAACAATAATTTATTCGCGGCGATTCGCGCTGCATTTCCAGATGATTTGAGTGCGGTCGCAATCGAGTCAGCGGATAGCGCAACGGGCGCAACGCTCAAGCGCTATACGTGGCAAGACATTGACGAGCAAACTGCGCGTATCGCCAACCTGCTGACATCACTCGCACTGCCCGAGGGCAGCCGCGTCGCAGTCCAGACCGAGAAGAGCGTGGAAGCACTAATGCTTTACCTCGGCGTTTTGCGTGCGGGCTATGTATACCTGCCACTCAACACGGCGTATCAGGCGGGCGAGATTGAATACTTCATCGGCAATTCGGAACCTGCGGTGGTGGTGTGTTCGCCGAAATCGCTCACGTGGATTAAAGCGACTGCCAACGCAGCAAAGGTGACGCGTGTGTTCACGCTCGATGAGTCGGGCGGCGGCACGTTGATTGACGCAATGGCGAAGCAATCTGTGACGCAAGTCATCGCCGTAAATCGGGCCGACGATCTCGCCGCAATCCTGTACACCAGCGGTACGACCGGGCGCAGCAAGGGCGCGATGCTGACGCACAACAACCTGTTGTCGAACGCGTTGACTCTCAAGGATTACTGGGGTTGGTCAAGTAACGACGTGCTGATTCACGCCTTGCCGATCTTTCACGTACATGGGCTGTTCGTCGCCTCGCACTGCGCTCTGCTCTCCGGCGCGAAGATGATCTGGTTCACAAAGTTTGATCCGAATTCGGTGCTGGCGCGAATGCCGGAAGCCACCGTTTTCATGGGGGTTCCGACGCTCTATGTTCGTCTATTGGCCGATGCTCGTTTGACCAAAGAAACCTGCAAGAACATGCGCCTCTTCGTCGCCGGGTCAGCGCCGCTCTTGATCGAAACTTTCAACCAATGGCGCGAACGCACAGGCCACACCATTCTTGAGCGCTACGGCATGAGCGAGACCGCGATGCTGACCTCGAACCCGTATGCGCCTGAGCAAGGCGAACGTCGTGGCGGCACCGTGGGCTTTCCGTTGCCGGGTGTCGACGTTCGCGTGTCAGACGACAAGGCGGGACTTTGCCCCGTCAACGAAATCGGCGGCATTGAAGTCAAGGGCCCGAATGTGTTCGCAGGCTATTGGCGCATGCCGGAGAAGAACAAGGAAGAATTCACGGATGGCTGGTTCAAGACGGGCGACGTCGGCAAGATTGACGAGCGTGGTTACGTGGTGATTGTGGGCCGCAGCAAGGACCTGATCATTAGCGGCGGCTACAACGTCTATCCCGCCGAGATTGAGGGCTACATCAACGACATGCCGGGCGTGGCCGAGTCTGCCGTGATCGGTGTGCCGCACCCGGATTTTGGTGAAGCGGGCGTGGCGGTGGTGGTGGCGAAAGCGGGTGCAGCGCTTGATGCGAACGTGATTCTCTCAACGCTCAAAACCAGCATCGCCAATTTCAAAGTGCCGAAGCGCGTGTTCGTCGTCGCCAATTTACCGCGCAATGCGATGGGCAAAGTTCAGAAGAACTTGTTGCGGCAGGAACACGCAAAACTCTTTGCGTAGGGCCGATACCCAAACGGGTTCCGCCGAACACGTTGCAGTGGCAAGTACGATGTCGGAATCGCAAGCGTTCCGACCTACGCCGTCACCGGCACTATCGCAAACATCCGCCGCAACATCGCCTCTAGCGCCAGTCGCCGCTTCAGTGGGCTTTCGTATTCCCACCAATAGGGCACCAGGATCGCCCCAGCGCCGCCCAGGCGGCGGCGCAGCTCAGTGCCGCCGCGCCCGGTGCGCGTTTGCGTGCGCGCGTACCACGCCGACAGCAAGCGCTCGCGTGCTTTGAGCCATTGCTGGGTGCGGCGCAGTAACGAGACTGAACGAGTGGAAAAGCGATCACGCCGTTGCATGATGATCAATGCCGTTCGGAATGGGCTTGCCCGGCACGGCCGCAGAGCCTGCAACGCGCGCCGAAGGGTAACAGGCAAACAGCGCGCTCTGCGCCTCGCCCTTGCCGTCGATGGAGGCGATGTCGCCACTCACAACGCCGCCCTCAGACACTAAAAGCGAGCCGTAACGAACGACACCCGACACCCATCCCGACGCATGCACGATGAGTTTTTTTCGGGCGGTCAGATTGCCGGAGAACTTGCCGTGAATCTCGGCAATGTCGATGGTCACAGTGCCTTCGTACGAACCCGTTTTGAGAATTTCCAGCGTCTTGCTGTCCATAGATGCTTCAACATGGCCCTCGACCACCAGAGTGTCGCAATCATTGATTTCTGCTCCCTTAAGCTTGATGTTCGGGCCTACAGTAAGGCGTGGCGTACCAGCGAAGTGCGGTTCGGTCGGCTCAACGTTATTCCCGTTGGAGCCGGTCGCTTTTGTTTCGCCGATAAGAGGCGGTCGCAGGGCGACATTCACCGGCGGCGTCACTGCGACGGCCGATAGCGGAGCGGCGTCCGGTTGCGGCGCATAACGCGGCGTGTCCGGCGTGGCGCGGCTGTTGATGGCGGGGGCATTGACCGGTTCGTCCCGGCGGCCTAAGAATGAGTTTTTTAACATCGATATCTCCCTAAAACGATGAGTGTCAGCACGGCGGATGCCCCGCTGAAATAAATGCGCCAAACCTCGCTCCCCCGAGTCGCGACATTGCAACTACCTTTGCAAAAAAACGCCTTGGCACGGCACATTGAGTGAGTATGACGTCAGCATGGGAGGTGCGTTCTACGTGGCAATGACATTTCTTTGTTCGCCTGTCTCCGCCGGACGACCAGATTGCGCGCTGAATTCTCAAAGCATTGATTTATTTAGTTTTTTGTTGTCGCGAGAGGTAGACAGAAATAGCTACTTTTCTAATCAGCTTTTTCGTTAAACGACCATTTCACTAGGGCTTACGCGTATTTTGCCTAATAGTCGACTATCAGCGATATTTCGATCTAGCCCTCTATCAAACGTCATTTCATCAATAAGCTGATTGTGCAAAGTCGTGCCCCGCAAACCTATTTTCATGCAAATCGTCGCGCCAATACGCGCATCGTCGCTTACCCATCAACAATCGGGTGGTTCCGCCGTAGCATCCGGGCATCATTCCAATGGATATTGGCCGCACCATGCATCACCCTGCTCTGTTCCGCCGCTGCACTGCGGTTCTGCTCTTCGCCCTAGCCAGCGCCAGCACGATCACGCAGGCGCAACCCACCGACGCCCAGGTCAAGGAAATCCTGACCCAGCGCATCGACGTCGACAAGCAGGCGGTGGGCCTCGCGGCGGTCATCGTGAACGGCGATCAGGTACGCATCGTGACGCATGGTTTTCAGGCGCTCGACAAAGCGGTTCCGATCAGCGCAGACACCTTGTTCGAGATCGGCTCGATCACCAAAACCTTCACTGCACTGCTGCTCGCCGACATGGTGGTTAAAGGCGAATTGAGGCTTGATGATCCGGTGGAAAAATGGTTGCCGCAAGGACTCTCCGTCGGCTTGAACGGCCTGAAACTACGCGATCACACCGGCGCGCCGATTCGCCTGATTGACCTCGCCACCCATCGCTCCGGCCTGCCGCGCCTGCCGGACAATATGCCGAACGTGACGCGCGCTGACCCCTATGCGGACTACCGCGAACAGCAGTTACTGATGTATCTCAAATCGCGCGAAGCCCTCGTCGAAACGGACGCTGGCAAAACGACCAAAAAGCGGGACGAGGCCTACGCCTACTCGAATCTTGGATTCGGACTTTTGGGCTACGTTCTCGCCCGCGCCGCGAACACGTCGTACGACGAATTGCTGCAGAAACGCGTGCTGACGCCGCTCGGTTTGACCTCGACCTACCTTGACACGCCGCGCGGTGAGCTCGCGCGATTTTCTGACGGCCACTACCTGGAAAGGGGCACAACGCTGAAGCAGGCGAAACACTGGCGCTTCGATGTCATCGCGCCTGCTGGCGCGCTGCGCATGAGCGCGAAAGACATGGCCCGCTATGCGCAAGCCGCGAGCGGTGCAATTGACACGCCACTGAAGGCCGCATTCGCACTGGCGCAAAAGCGTTATGGCGAAGGAATGGGGCCCAAAAATCCGCAAGGCCTCGCGTGGATTCTGGCAACTATCAATGATCGCGCCATCGTCACCCACGACGGCGGAACCGGCGGTTTCTCCTCGACACTTTGGGTTGAACCAGCGCGCAAGGCCGCCGTGGCCGTATTGTCGAATGCGGCCAGACCCGTCACCAACATGGGACTGCACTTGCTCGAACCGTCCATCCCGCTCGCCAACCTTGCGCCGATGCGGACTGCAGCCATTGCTGTCGAGGCAAAATCACTTGAACAGTTTGTTGGAACGTATGCGCTCAGCCCAGAATTCAACGTGACCGTACGCACACGCGACGGCAAACTATTTGCGCAGGCGACCGGTCAGGGTGAGTTTGAATTGTTCGCAAAATCAGCCACCGTTTTCTTCGCACGCGTCACGCCGCTGGAGATTGCGTTTGAAGAGATCAAGGACGGCAAGGCCGGACGGTTTCAGTTGACGCAGGGGGGTTCTACGCGACCTGCACAGCGGGTGGAGTGATGCGGCGTAGGGCGGGCACTGCCCGCCTTGCGTACTCCTCGGCAAAGACGCATTTTTCTCGCGTTCCGCGGCGATTACGTGGCGGCCCTACGGTTAACGCCTAGCGCGCCGCGCCACTTTTCGGCCGCAGAAAGCGCGGCACAAATCGTGCAAATCCGGTGCTGGCGACGGACGTATGCTCAGTCATCAATTCGGACTCAGCCGCCGCTTGAACATCGCTATTCACGGCTACTCGCGGCAGTACGCGAAGCACCGCTGGCGACTGCGGCAACCGCGACGGCACACCCTGCGCAAACGACGGCACAACACCCGGTTCGGCACGCGCAAAGCCATGCGCAAACAACCACGCCAGCAGCGGCTCCCATTGCTCACGATCAATCTCGGTGACGCTCGCGGGCATGTCAAAAATACTGAGTCCGTTCTCGACCGCACGCACGTAAATCTGCGAACTGCGCAAACTGCATAGCCAGTTGAGCCCAACCGAAGCGGCCCAGTCGCTGGCGATCTCCTCGCCCTGCGTGCGCCGATCCAGCCGCATGCCGACAGCCGCGACCTGACAGCGACCACTCACCACGCGCGGATGCGCACGTAGCTCGGCCCAACAATCAGACGCCGCCTCACGATCAAACACGGAACCCGAAACCGGAATCAAAATCGCGTCGGCGACCATCGCCACTTTGGCCAGCGCAAGCCCATGCAAACCGCCGGGCGTATCGAGCACGAGATGCGTGGTGCCGATTGGAGGGCGAACGTTGCCGTTGGTTTCACCGACCCAACCGGAGATCAGGGGTGCCGCACTGGGCCGTCGTTTCAGCCACACGCGCATCGACTGCTGGTGATCCAGATCGCCGAGCGTGATGGTCATACCCTGACGCGCGAAATACGACGCAATATGAGTCGCGAGCGTGCTTTTGCCGCATCCCCCCTTTCGACTTACCAGCGCTACTGTAGGCATAGTCTGAAGATTATTCTTCAAACCACTGATTTGCAGAAGATTTATCGGTCAGTCGCTTAAGTATCTAGCAACCGGATGCGAGCCCCGCCTTGAAGCGCCGAATGCCTTCGTCGAGACGCGGCAATTCGCTCGCAAAGCACCAGCGCAGATAGCCTTCGCCTTCATCGCCAAACCCCGCACCCGGCGCGATGCCGAGGCCATAGTCGGCGACCAATCGCTTGCAGAACGCGAGCGAATCCTTCATGCCGTCGACTTTGAAGAACGCGTACATCGCGGCGGGTGGTGGCGGCGCATGCACGCCGGGCAACGCATTGAGCGCGGCGCACAAGTGATCGCGCGCTATTCGAAAGCGCGTTTGCGTGCGAGCGATCACCGCATCGCCACCGCAAATAGCCGCATCACCCGCGCGCTGTATGAACACGGGCGAGCAGGACGTGTTGTACTCAATGACCTTGCCCAACTGCTGGATGAACGGAGCGGGCGCAACGAGCCAGCCCAAACGCCAGCCTGTCATCAGCCACGATTTTGAAAACGTGTTGGCGCTGACCAGTCGATCATGGGCGTCGCTAATGTCGAAGAACGACGGCGCGCAACCGGTGCCGTCAAACACTAACCGCTCATAAGCATCGTCGGCCAGAATCCAGATGCCATGCTCACGACAGCGTGAAAGGATCGCCTTTTGCTCTTCGCGCGTGAGCGTCCAGCCAGTCGGGTTGTTCGGCGAATTGACCATCAACATTTTGGTATTCGGTGTCAACGCGGCGAGTAATTTTTCGAGATCAAGTTGCCAGCCGCGCTCGCCAAAATCGAGCGATACGCACTCCACATTGGCCGAAAGAATTTTGGGGATTTCAACGAGGTTCGGCCATAACGGCGTGACGCATACGACGCGATCACCAGGGCTCACGATGCATTGCGCTGCGAGCGAAAGCGCGTTGACGCCCGCGCTGGTGATGGCGATGTTGTCAGCGGCGATGGGCGCAGCGGGATTCGGATGCAGGCGCGACAAATAGTTCGCCACGGTTTCGCGCAGTTCGGGCAGACCCAGATTGTGTGAGTAAAAAGTTTCGCCACGCGCAAGACTTTCAGCCGCAGCGGTGCGAATGAAATCCGGAGTGACTTCGTCGGGTTCGCCGAACCAGAACGTGAGCACGTCGTCGCGGCCGATACCGGCATTGGCGACTTCGCGAATTTTGGAGGCGCGCAGGTTGACGATGGCGTCGCGGGGAAGAAGGGATTGGGTGTGATGCATATCGCAATTATCGCGATACCGACGTTCTTCTGGCTCTCGTGGGTCATTGGATGAGCCCTCGTCAGCATCGCCACGACTGAATCCGACAGAGCGACAACAACCGATGCCCTGCTAATTTGGCACCGACGAAGCGCTGCTGACCGGCGAATCCGACGGCTGCGCGCCGCTCCCGCATGACGGCACCACACGGGATCAATCGATTCAATTCACCGATGCTCGCATGTATGAGTACAAGCGGTTGCGCTAGCGGGCGTACTTGGCCGCATTGCGGATCGCGCTACTGCTTGAGAATGTCAACGCCTTTCGGCGGCACAAACGCGAAAGTATCCGCGGCTAACTTGCCGTTTTTCGTGAGCATGGTGAAGCGAATGGCATTGGTGTTTTGCAGCGCGTCGCGCCAGGAAAGCTCTGCGGGTTGCGAGGCGACCATTGCGATGCGCAGCTCGTCGACCGATGCGTCGGCCTTGCGCGGCTTTGCTTCGACATAACCAATCGAGCCGCGCGACTCAAGCACTTTCAACTCGAACGCCTTTTCTGCCGCAGCGGGATCGAGCAGCAACGTCAGCGGCTGCTCGCTCAATGTGTCAGCCAGCTTTTTTGTTGTGACCTGATTCAGATCTTCGTCGTACAGCCACACCGTGGCGCCGTCGCTCACGATCGTTTGCCTGTAAGGTTTCTCATAGACGAAACGGAATTTACCGGGGCGTGCGATGGCGAAGGTGCCTGCAGATTGACGGCTGACGCGACCGTTTTTATCGCGCACTTCCTGTGTGAAGGACCCTGACAGCGAGGTCAAGTCGCGGGTATACGAACGAAAATCCGTAAGGGGATTAACGGGTGTTTGGGCAACGCTTGCGGCACATACTAGCGACGCACACCATGTAGCTGAACTCAATCTCAATTTCACTATTGCGTATCCCGTTTTTGTACGAGCGGCCTGACCGACCCCACGTTTCATCGTGCAGACCGTGGTCGCGGCAAGCCGCTACAAAAGGTCGTCATTCTTCGCGCTTCGGCACAATCACTTCGCGTTTGCCCATCGCATTCGGTCGCGTCACAATCCCAGCGTTTTCCATCGCCTCGATCAAGCGTGCTGCGCCGTTGTAACCAATACGCAACCGCCGCTGCACGTAGCTGATCGTTGGCTGTCGACTCTCCAGCACCGCCG
>JBBRVM010000090.1:0-10014 GCA_038246865.1 Burkholderiales bacterium | reverse complement strand
AGCGCGCTCGCTGATCAGCTTGAGCAACTGATCGTCGAGGGCATCAATTTTCTGGCGGAGAGCCGTAAGATGGTTGGGGTCGGTCATGCCGGACTTGTCATTCTGAGCAAAGCGAAGAATCAGGTGGAGCATCAAGCCGTTGGTCGAGGAGCTCTTCCGTCACCTGATCCTTCGCTGCGCTCAGGATGACGTAGCCTCAAATTCTCGCATGGCGGTCACCAGCGCCTCAACGCCAGTGAGCGGCATCGCGTTTTCAATCGGAGCGCGCATACCGCCGCGAATGCGGTAGCCCCGGAGTGACATGTGGCCCTGTGCCTGGCAAAACTTCACAAACTCGGTATCGATTGCGGCGTTGCCACGATCAGGAATGACGTTCATGCCCGATCCGCCGCCCTCTAACAGCAGCCCGAGCCGCGAACACCGACAGCGACAGGAAACACTTTTCGCAGCTCGCACCGCTGCTATATCGGGGCTTGCCCCAGCGAATTCGTACGGTCCAGCACCCGGTCTACGGGCGGCACCTGTCCTCGCCCGCCGATGCTCACAACTCTTCCTGAACCGACAATGCCAACCAGCCCCGGTTCGTGGTCACAGTAAATGCCAAGCGTATCTACGCCAAAGGCCGCGGCGATGTGGGTAAAACCGGTGTCGAGTCCGACGCAGAGCGACGCGCGTGCGAGCACCGCGCTGGCGTCTTTGACGGTGAGAAAGGGCGGCACTTCGCCACCCACCGCATCCGCCAGCCGCTGTGATCGCGCGCCTTCGATGGCGCTGCCCCAAAGCCAGACGATGGCAAATCCACGCGCCTGAAGCTCTGTGGCGACCGCTTTCCACGACGACTCGGGCCACAGCTTTTCCGGGCGGCTGGCTCCGGTGATGAGCACCGCGTAGCGCGGCTTTGAGGGCGTCCAGCCTCCGGTTGGCGCGGTGATTCCGAATCGCGGCGGGCCTTCGAGCTGATAGCCCAGATGCACAGCCGCTAACTGACGCGAACGCTCGATGGCGTGGAGACTTTTATCTACCCTGGCGCGCTTCGAGTAAAACATGGCCGCAAGCGATTCGCGTGCACTTGCACGGTCGAACCCGGCGCGCGGGCCTCGCGCCTGGGTCGCCCAGAGGGCACTTTTGAGCAAACCCTGAAGATCAAGCACAAGGTCATAACGCTCCGCGCGCAACGCCGCTCTTGCCGCGCTGATCGCGGCACGGCTCTCGCGGGAAAAGAGCTTCTTTCGCCAACGTCGCCACGAGATCGGAATGACGTTACGCACCAACGGATGCATGGCGGGCAACGACGCAAATGCGGCCTCAACCAGCCAGTCAATCGTTGCATCCGGGTAGTGGCGCGCGATGTCCGAAATCGCAGGCAGGGTGTGTACGACGTCGCCCATCGACGAGGTTTTAACGATGAGGATTTTCACCAAGACTGATTACTGCTGCGCGACTCGGGCTTGTTGCTGCATTTTCGCGGCGGCTTGTTCCGCGACAAGCACTGGATTGAAACGCGGATCGTTGTACATCTTGAACTGGCGATACACCTTGAAGTACGCCGTCCCTGCACGGCTATCAGTCAGCAGCTGATCGAGACATGCGCCGAGATCGTTTCGTTGTTCATGCAGCCGTTGCAGCTTCAATGCGGAGGAATCGCGATGCGCGGCATCGACATCGGTACGCACCGTTTGCGCGATCATCGCCCTGATTTTGAGCGACATGATGGACATGCGATCCATGATGCTGCCCGCTGTTTCGCTATTTAATCGAGCCGATGCGCTGACCATAGCGACTGGCTGATCGCTGCTCGCGGTAGCCGCGTCAATCAAGCCGAGCGACAACAGCAGGAACTCATCAACTCGTTCCGTCGCGTCATTGCGCGCCTGGTTGTAGCCGTCAATCGCGCGCTTGTTGGCGGTGATGTCGGCATCGGTCGCACGCGTGCGGCGGGCTAAATCCTCTTCGTCCCAGAGCAAACAATTGTTCCGATGGTTGGTGGCGACCCAGCGCCACACGTCTGCTTCGGCGAATTCCAGCGCCACATTCGGCCAGCTCGCCAGCGCCAGACAGGCGTCGTGAAATGACTTGACGTGAAGTGAAGTGACCGGCTGATTCGGTTGGTCGATTGGGAGAGTGGATTGCGGTAGTGCCATGCGGCGGATTCCTCGTGGGCCCAAGTGATCTTTGTGATGTTGCTAGCATCGAATCCTTCAATTATCGGCGAACGTCGACTGCCCCATCCGCAACACGGGCCACTCCTGCTCCGAAACCCATGACCGACATTTCATCGACGCGCCCACTCATCGTTCGTATCCGCAACTTCATCGGCGACGTGGTGCTCGCTGTTCCAGCGCTGGAGCGGCTGGAGTGTGCGGGTTACGAGTTGCATCTTGTCGGGAAGCCGTGGGCAAAATCGCTGCTCGAGGCGTATGGCTGGCCGGTGACGCGTTATCCCAAATCGTTCGGCGAACGGCGCGCTGTGCTCAAGCAGGTTGCGCTGCCGTTGCGCGCTCAGGATGCGACGTTTGGTCAACGCGTCAATGCCGTGACCTTCGCCACATCGTTTTCGAGCGCGCTGGACATGCGTTTTGCCGGACTGAGACCGTTCGGGTATGCGTTGGAAGGACGCAGCCTTCTTCTTAGCCAATCCGCGCCGATTGTTTTTGGCGAGCACGCGCTGGATTCTTATTGGCGGTTGACGAGTGCGTTACTCAATGACAATACGCCCGCTCCGAGGGCGACGCAACTCAAAGTGAGCGACAACGCGAACAAAAGCGCGCGGGCCGCACTGGAAAACGCAGGCGTTCGACCAGGCTACGTCGTTCTGGTGCCGTTCGCCGGTGGCACCTTCGAAAAACTCAATAAAAAGTGGCCGCATTTTGCTCAACTTGCAGAACGACTGGTGTCAACTGGACGCGATCTGGTAATGGCGCCAGGCCCTGACGAGATGGACATCGCACGAGCCATCGCGCCGCACGCCAAACTGCTGCCGAAACTTGATCTTGGGCCTTACTGCGCCGTGCTGCGCGATGCCGCTTTAACGATTGCCAACGACACCGGGCCGGGGCATATGGCGGCTTCAGTGGGCGGTCGCTTGCTAAGCGTGCTGGGGCCCACAAAAATTGAGCAATGGGGAGCGCGCGGACCGGACGTCACCATCGTGCAAAGCTACCGCGAATGGCCTTCCGTCGATGCTGTGGCTGACGCTGCCTCGCCGCTACTCAACGGCTGATTTTTACCGTACGCACCTGCCGCAAAAATCCCCAGCATCAGCGGGTACCACGTCCCCTCAGTGACGATAAAGAGCGGCGAATCGAGCATGCAATGCACGGCCAGCGTCGCCAAAAGCGAATAGCCAACGAGCTTGTCGCCGAGCGGCAATTGGCGCATCACCCAGCCTGCGGTGAACAGCCAGGTCACCAGCGCAACGAGCCCAAGCAAGCCAAATTGCACGGCAAAGAATAAGAACTGGTTGTGCGGGTTATAGGAGCCGATCTTGCACCACTCCGGGGATTTGGCGATCCGGCAATACTCCATCGCGTAACTGCCCGCCCCCCAACCAAGCACCGGCCGCGCCTGCACCAATTCAATCGATTTGCTCGCATATTCCATGCGCTGGCCGATCGAAGTTTTGATCCCCTGCTCCTGCGACGATTCGACTTCGCTGAACGCGGTTTGCAATCGCTCCCGGACCACGTCGCTAGCGGTCGCCGCAATCACCGCAATCGCGACCAACGCCGCTGCGGCCATGCGCAATCGGGTGTCACGCGCGGCGACAAATGCCAGCAAGGCGATCACGATCAGGTTCACCAGCAAGGTGACGTAGCCCGCACGACCATGCACGAAGTACAAGATATTGACTGCTGCCGCCGCAGCCACCGCAACCCACGCCCAGCCACGGGTGGACTGCTTTCCGGCAATCTGGCAGCGCCACGCTTCGGCAAACGCAGCGACAAAAAACACCGACATCATCACGTTTTGCGTAATGTGGTGCTTGAACACAAAGTGATCATCGATCTCATGCGGTAGACGCACCTTGGCGAACGGAAACGCCCAGAAAATGTGCAGGTACGACAGCGCCAGCGTAATGAGCATTGCCAGCATCCATGCCAACAGCGCACGTCGACGCCAGCGCGCATCGGTGAGCACCGCAATCGCAATCGGCGCGTACAGCAGCCGGAAATACTTGGTCAGTGCGCGACGAATTTCATCGGAAGGCGCGTTGCTGTAACTCGCACCGATAAAAATGACGGCGAACAGAATCAGTGTCGCCAGCGCAAACGGATGCACGCGCCAGCGCTGCCAATGTGCGAGATAGCCACCGGTCGCGATCAGCGTGAGCAGCAGCGCGCCCCCGAGCACGTTCGAAGTCGCGCTACCCAACGGCACCGAAAAAGCCACGGCGACGACCAGCCAGCCACACCAGTTGAGCAACGTGGGCTCGGGTCGACGGAAAAAATCGCTGCGAAACAACGCGATAGGCGTCATGGGGATTTTGTCGACAGCGCAGGTAGTATCACCAAATCATTGTAGGGCACGCATAACGGCCGTTCAGTCCGCAGGGCACTGCCTTGGTGGGTACTTTGCGCTGCGGTCGCGATCCCTTCACTACAATCATCCCAATGAAGTCACAAGCCTTTTTTGGTTCACCCGACGATTGCGCTCGGGCTTTTTACGAAGCCTTTGCCCAGGCTGATCTTGAGGCGTTGATGTCGGTCTGGGCGGACGACGAGGATATCTGCTGCGCGCACCCTGCCGCTGCGCCGCTCTATGGCTACGCGGCGGTGCGTTCAGCGTGGGAGGCGATTCTGCGAAATTCCGCGAAGATGCGGATCGAAATGCGTGAGGAGACGTGGCATCGCACCATCGGCATGGTCACGCTGCACGCAATTCAGTGGATTTACGTGGGCGATGAGCCGCAGCCGCGCGGGCCGGTGTTTGTCACCAATGTGTTTCAGCGTGAGCCGCAGGGCTGGCGGCTGATCGTACATCACGCCTCGCCACTACAAACCGGCCTCGCGCCGGGCGCGGGCCAAGTAGTTTTGCACTAACGGCTTTTGGCTGCAACGACGGCTGAGCGGGGGCTGATCGCCGATCAGCCAATCCTCGATTGTTGTCGCATTTAGCTCGAAGTCGACTTTTGACGAAAACAGCGCTTAGCCCCTGTGTGGTGGTCATTTTGGCCGATAGATACTGGTCGGTTTAGTCGAAAAAAGGCCTGAGCCCTTTAGTTTCGTGACTCAAACAATCAAGCCTTCATGGAAGCACGGGCAGTTCAAGCTGACTAGTTGTCGGCGTTGATTATGATTACGCGGTTTTAATCCTGCGCTCAATTCCGATGACACATTTCGCATCTCATTCCGCTGCCACCGCCTGTCCGACTTGCAAAAGCTCAGAATGCTGTGTTCTCGCCACTCGCGATGGAAAAACCAGCGAAACATTATTGACAGTCGTCTGCAATGTCTACGGTTTGGGTCGAACAGACCCTTTGCCGTCCAAAGAAGAGTTGCATCGCTGGTACACCACAGACTATCGGCAAGACTACAAAAAGCATGTGCACCCCGACGCCAGGCATGTGCTGCGGGCTGGCACCAACGCATTGGCTCGTTGGCAATGGTTGCGCTCCACTGATACCCACAAAATGCCGCAGTGGTTTGCCCGTTCTGCCGACAACGGCGCTTTAGCCGGAGCAAAACTGCGGTCATTAGACGTCGGTGCGTCAAGTGGTGAGTTTGTTTTCTTGATGGCCCAGCAAGGCTTTGATGCGACAGGTGTCGAGCCCAATGATGGCTATCGGCAGTACGGTGAACAAACTTTCGGGATTTCGACAGTCAAAGGGTCGCTGGACGATGCCTTTGAGCGCTTTCCTCAATCAAGTTTCAGCTTGATCACCATGTTCCATGTTTTGGAGCATGTGGTTGATCCCGTTCAAACTTTGGGCAAACTCAGGCACATGCTCAGTCCTGATGGAGTGATACTGATTGAAGTGCCCAACACCAATCGTCTGACCCGCAAACATACGCTTTTCTTCAGGGCGCATACGCTCCACTTTAGTCGCAACAGCTTGCAGCAGACACTAGAAGCGGCCGGTCTCGAAGTAGCAAAGATTAGCCCCGCAACCGACGACAATTTGTTGGTGGTGGCTCGCGCTCAACCGGCAATAAGTCCCCGGGTTCAATTTGTGGATGATGGCGACATCGTAGCCGCTCATAAACGGCGACAACCGCACATTTATGGATGGCATCAAATAACAACCCTTACACCCTTGCGTAAGCTTCAGCGCCAAGTCAAAGAGCGTTTTGTCGCCAGAAAGTTTAGCTGCACCAAACAAATGTTAACGGGGCTGTACGAGGGTTATAAGAACACATTAAAAGCATTTTTTTGTTTCTTGGCCGTTGCCGAATACTGAACTGCCCGGACTTCCTGGAGGCTCCAGTATTTGAGAAGATCGGCGCGCCTTAAGTTGCGCCCGATCCCGTGGTTGCATCTCTCAAATGACCTAACCCGGCACGTCGCGTTGCGCCCTTGATGTTGTCCGCTGTTGCTAAAGTAGACCCCGCCGTGCCGCCTCGGTCGCAGCCTGCGCGCGCGTGCGAATGCACAGCTTGCGATATACCGCTTTAATGTGGTGATAAACGGTGAAATATTTGATGCCGAGTCCGCTCGCGGCTTGTTTGATCGATAGGCCCTGGCCGATGCAGGACAACACTTCGCGCTCACGGTCGGTCAGTGGTTCAGTCTCTACAGGAGCCTCGGGCAAAGGCCATGATCGCTCAGCCACTCCGCCCACGCGTGAATGTTCGGCAACGAGATCATCCGTCGTTACCAAATGTTTTTTTTCGCTGCATCGATTCCCTCCAGGGCCCCTGGCGTCTGCGCTCTTTTAGGAGACGCCAGAAATCCTGTCGAACGAGTGTAGCCTCGCGCGCTGTGCTGTAGCCTCTCGCGCTGTGCGGGTGCAATGCTGTCGGGTGCCACTTCCGTATGCCAAAGGTGTCGCCAGGCGCTGATTAACTTCTGGAAATTCGCTCACTCCGCGCAACTTTCTCGGTTCAATACTAGTAAACCCGTTGCCAAAATATCGCTGCGCGCGATGATAATCTTGACTTGAATTTCAGGAGTGCTCCATGCCCAAATTGAACGTCAATGGCAAGTTGCTGGATTACGCTGCCGACGACGGCACACCGCTGTTGTGGGTGCTGCGTGAACAACTGGGCCTCACTGGCACCAAGTACGGCTGCGGCATTGCGCAGTGCGGTGCCTGTACCGTGCATATTGATGGCGTCGCCGTGCGTTCGTGCGTCATGCCTGCGTCGGCGATGACTGACAAGCAAAAGATCACGACGATTGAAGGCGTGTCCGCCGATGGCTCGCACCCGGTGCAGCGTGCCTGGCAGG
This sequence comes from Burkholderiales bacterium, assembly GCA_038246865.1. Lineage (GTDB taxonomy): Bacteria > Pseudomonadota > Gammaproteobacteria > Burkholderiales > Casimicrobiaceae > Casimicrobium. The sequence continues at coordinate 2,628 of JBBRVM010000090.1, read as the reverse complement.
CGCTGGATGTGCCGCAATGCGGCTTCTGTCAGTCGGGGATGATCATGGCGGCGACGGCGCTGATCAAGGACAAACCGAATCCGACCGACAAGGACATTGATGAGGTGATGACCAACATCTGTCGCTGCGGTACGTACAACCGCGTGCGCACGGCGATTCACACGGCAGCGAAAGAAATGGCCGCTGCGAAAACTGGCGCAGCGCCGAAAAAAGTGGCTGAGTTGGGCAAGTCCATCATGAACATCGAGCACGTCGCTGGAGGTCAAGCATGAACACCTCAATTGAGCCCAAAAAAGCGTCGCGCCGCACGTTTCTAAAAGGCAGTGCCGCCACCACTGCCGGTCTTGTCATCGGCTTTCATGTGCCGTTCCTGAACAGGCAGGCCATCGCGCAAGGACTCACCGCGTCCATCGCGCCAGAAGTCAACGCCTGGGTCGTCGTGCAACCAGACGACAAAATAGTCATTCGCATCGCGCGCTCGGAAATGGGCCAGGGCACGTTGACCGGGCTCGCACAAATGGTCGCCGAGGAGCTGGAATGCGATTGGGCAAAAGTCAGCACCGAGTATCCAACGCCGGGCCAGAACCTGGCTCGCCAGCGTGTGTGGGGTGATTTCTCGACGGGCGGAAGTCGCGGAATCCGTGGCTCCCAGGACAATGTCCGCAAAGGCGGTGCAGCGGCACGGATGGTGTTGATTCAGGCTGCAGCAGATGAATGGAAAGTGCCCGTTGCCGAGTGCACCGTCGCCAGGGGCGTGATTACCCACGGCCCGTCGAAACGCACAACCACCTACGGCAAGGTTGCCAACGCCGCGGCAAAGCTGACCCCGCCCAAGGATTTTCCGCTCAAGGATCCGAAAGACTGGAAGGTCATAGGAAAGCGTCTGGCCCGCCTCGATACCGTTGAAAAGACGACAGGCAAGCAGATTTACGGCATGGATCTGAAACTGCCGGGCATGCTCAATGCAGCGGTCAAGGACAGCCCCGTTTTCGGCGGCAAAGTGAAGAGTGTTGATGACGCGGCGGTGCTCAAACGGCCTGGTGTCGTGAAGGTTCTGCGCGTCGGCGATAGCGCTGTCGCTGTCGTTGCCGACACATGGTGGCGCGCGAAGACGGCGCTCGATGCGTTGAAGATCGAATGGGACGAAGGCCCGAACGCCAAGGCGTCGAGCGCGAGTTTCGCCGCGACGTTGAAGGCCGGGCTTGACGCGAAAGACACGGTCATCGGCAACAGCGTCGGTGACGCCTCCGCCGCGATTGCCAGCGCTGCGCGCAAGATTGAAGCCGTGTATTCCTACCCGCATCAAAACCATGCCTGCATGGAAACGATGAACGCAACGGTGAAGTGGACTCCGGAAAAATGCGAAGTGTGGGTGCCGACGCAAAACGGTGAAGCCGCGCTCGCGGCCGCTGCCGAGGCCTCTGGCCTGCCGCCAGCGCAATGCGAGGTGTACAAAATTCATCTTGGCGGCGGTTTTGGGCGTCGAGGTGCGACCGATTACGTGCGGCAAGCCGTCGCCATCGCCAAACAAATGCCGGGCACGCCGATCAAAATGATCTGGTCGCGTGAAGAAGACATGGCGCAAGGCCGCTTCCATCCGGTCACCCAATGCAAACTCGTCGCCGGGCTTGATGACAAGGGCGAGATCACCGGGCTGCACATGCGCATATCCGGGCAATCGATTCTGGCCGGTGTCAGACCGCAAAGCATTCGCGATGGCAAAGATCCGGTTGTATTTCAGGGCCTGGATGCAACTGGGCCGGAATCCGCCATCGGCTACACCTTCCCGACCTTACTCGTCGATCACGCAATGCGTAATCCGAGCACTCCGGTGGGATTCTGGCGCGGCGTTAACCTGAATCAGAACGCAATTTATCTCGAAAGCTTCATCGATGAAATCGCGGTGGCAACGAAGCAGGAACCGCTCGCCTTGCGTCGCAAGCTCATGAAGAATCACCCAAAGCATTTGGCGGTGCTGAACGCCGTTGCCGAAAAAATTGGCTACGACAAACCCGCGCCAGCTGGCGTGTTTCGTGGCCTCGCGCAGACGATGGGCTTTGGCTCCTATGTCGCCGCCTGCGCAGAAGTTTCGGTCAGCAAGGACGGCGTGCTGAAAATCCATCGTATCGTTGCCGCGACCGATTGCGGCAATGCGGTGAATCCGCAGCAGATCGAAGCGCAGGTTGAAGGCTCGTTTGTTTACGGCCTGTCCGCCGCGCTGTATCAGGAATGCACGGTCAAGGATGGACGCATCGAGCAGACGAATTTCGCTGATTACCCGACGTTGAAACTTGCCGATATGCCGAAGGTGGAAACGGTCATTGTCGCGTCAGGCGGATTCTGGGGCGGTGTCGGCGAGCCTACGATTGCGGTCGCGGCACCTGCAGTGCTCAATGCAATTTTCGCGGCCACTGGCAAACGTATTCGCGATTTGCCGCTCAAGAACCACAGCCTGAAGGCTTAGCGACGCGTGATTGGCAGGCGGGCGTTGATGTTGGCGGCGCTGTTGTTTGGCTCCGCTGCCGCGCCTGCGATTTGCGCGCCATTGGCTGCTTTTAAGGTCGTTGATGGCGGCATTCCAGCAGCGCTCACCGAGGCACCCGGCGACGCGGCCGATGGTCGCTGGGT
>JBBRVM010000089.1:0-10032 GCA_038246865.1 Burkholderiales bacterium | reverse complement strand
CCCAACGCTGAAAATTCGGCAATCAACGCGCTGCGAATCTGGCTGCGCGTGCCGCCGAGCGTGCGGATCAATGCGGTGTCGTAACGGCGTTCGTCCTGTGTCGCGATGACAGCGGTGTAGAGCGTCAACAGCCCCGCAGCCAGCGTGAACGCGAAGACGAATTCAAGTGCGCTCGCCACCTGATCAACGATGCTGCGAACGCGCATCATGATCTCGGAAACATCGATCACCAAAACATTCGGCGCAGCGGCAACGACAGCGGGCAAGGTTGTGTTGTCGCCCGCAGGCAAATGCACGGCGGTGATATAGCTCTTCGGCAGCGGCGCGAGCGTGGCCTCCGGTACGAGCGCGAAGAAGTTGACTTTGAAACTATCCCAATCAACCTTGCGCAGACTCGTGACTTTCACGGTCACTTTATCGCCCGCAACGTCAAAAGTCATGCTGTCTCCGACGCTCAGGTTGAGCGTTTTTGCGATGCCGTCTTCCAGTGACATCACGCCCTGTTCCGCGCCGGAGAAATAATCGCCTGCTAGTATCTTGTTACCCGGCGGCAGGGTACTTGACGCCGACAGGTTGAACTCGCGGTCAATCAAACGTTTGGCCTGCTCATCGACATAATCTTTCGCGGTCACTGTTTTTTCGTTCACTGCGATCAATCGACCGCGCACCATGGGGTAGAAGGCAGCGGGTTTCGTGCCTTGTGCCGTCGGCAGAAGTTTGCGCAGCGATTCCACCTGATCGGACTGATTGTTGATCAGGAAACGATTCGGTGCGTCGACCGGAATTGACTTTTGCCAGGCACTGAACAAGTCGGTTCGCACAAAGCCGACGGTGATGAGCGTCATCACGCCAAGCCCCAGACAGGCAATTTGCAGCGCGGTCGACAAGCGGCGACGATCAAGATTGGCCAGGCCGTACGCCCATGAACGAGCGCCGCCCAACATGGCGAGTTTGCCCGAGCGCACGAAGCGGCGAATGAGCCACAGCAACGCCACGGCCAACACCGTCGCCGCACCGACCAAAAGGACGATGCCACCGACGAAAATCGCACCGGTCTTCAAATCCTGCGACTGCATCATCACGACAGATAGAACCGCCGCGCCACCCAGCACGATGGCGAGCGCTCCGCCACCGCTGGCCGTCGGCATATCACGGCGCAGGGCGCGTACCGGCGGCGTTGCGGAAAGCGCAACCAGCGGCGGAATGGCAAAGCCCAACAACAGCACGAGCCCGGTGGCGAATGCCTTGACCAAAGGCATCCAGCCTGCGGGAGGCAAGGTCGACGCAAACAGGCCGCGTACTGCGAACGCCAAACCCGCTTGCGCGGCGAAAGCAATCGCAACGCCGAGAACACAGGCGATCAGCGCCAGCACAAAAAACTGACCGACGAAGTGCAGGAGCGTTTGTCGCTGACCCGCGCCCAGAGTTCGGAACAGCGTCGCGGTATCGAGCTCGCGTTTGAGGTAACGACGCAGCGCCAGCACGATGGCAACGACCGCGAGAAAAACCGCAAATGAAGCTGCGAGTCCGAGAAATTGCTCGGACTTCTCCAGCGTGTTGCGAACCTCTGGCCGCAACTCGCGAACCGTCTCCAGTCGTTGGCCGGGGCCGAGTTTTGGTTTGATGGTTTCAGCAAAGTCCTGCGCGCGCGGTCCTGCAACTTGCAGGCGATACGTGGCGCGGCTTCCGGGGCCGAGCAATTCACTTGCGGCGACGTCGGCGTTCGCCATCAGCACCTTGGGCGAGGCGGACATGAAGTTGCCCGCAATCTCGGGCTCTTCGGCAAAAACCTGCGCGACGCGTGGCGTCAACTTGCCGACTTCAATCGTGTCGCCGACTTTGATGCCGAGACGCGTTGCCAGCCGCTCATCGACGAATACTTCGCCCGCGTTGACGTCGGCCTTCAACGGCACGCGCTCGCCTTTCGCGCCGCGCACTTCGATTTCGCCGCGCAATGGATACGGCGAAGAAACCGCTTTGACATCCGACAAGACAGAGTCTTTCGCTGTGCCACCGTCTTTGGCGGGCGCGCTGACCATACTGCCAAAGCGCGTCGAATCGGTGACTCTCAGTCCCATTGACAGCGCTTGCTGCGTGAATGCCTCGGGCAACCGGCGATCACCCGAAATCATCGCATCTGCGCCGAGCAGCACGTTTGCCTGATTGGCAAACGCCGCCTTGACGCGGTCAGCGAACATGGCGACGGCGCCCACGCTGGCGACTGCGAGCGCGAGCGCCAAAACGAGAATACGTGCCTCAGTCGAGCGCAGTTCCCGCCGGACGAAGCGCAAAGTCAAATTCATTGAATCACCTTGCCGCGCGCCAGCCGCACCATTCGGTGGCAGCGCGAAGCAAGCTCCAGGTCATGCGTCACCAGCACCAGCGTCGTACCCTGTTCGCGGTTGAGCTTGAACATCAGTTCGACAACTTCAGCGCCGGTATCGGTGTCCAGATTGCCTGTCGGCTCATCGGCAAACACGATGCTCGGGCTGGCTACGAAGGCGCGAGCGATGGCGACACGCTGCTGTTCACCACCCGAGAGTTGCTTGGGCAAATGATCGACACGCTCGCCAAGACCAACGCGGTTCAACCAGTCCTGAGCCCTTGATTGCGCGTCATTTTCGCCTGCAAGCTCCAGCGGCAGCATCACGTTTTCCAGCGCGGTCAACGCGGGCAGCAACTGGAATGACTGAAAAACGAAGCCGATCGCACCCTGCCGCCGCTTGGCCAGCGCGTCTTCCGAGAGATTGCTCACCACTTCCCCATGCCAGGCAACGCTTCCGTGATTCGGCCGGTCTAAACCGGCAAGCAGGCCGAGTAGAGTGGTTTTGCCGGAGCCCGAAGCGCCAACAATCGCCAGCGTTTCGCCTTCGGCAATAGAGAGCGAAACGTTGTCGAGAATGGTCAATTGCCGCTCACCAAGCGCTACGACGCGGGAGAGCGCGTCGGCTTGAATGGCGGGAGGGGCGTTTGAGGCAGATTGCGAATTGGCTGCGGTTTCGGGTGTGGCTGGTGTCATGACGCGGTTTACTTGTTTTTTTGTGGGGTGCCTTGCATATGCAGCAATGGGCACTCCTTAGAATGATTGTGATGATGACAGAACAACCTATTTATCGGTTCCTGCGATCGCTCTTTTTGGTTGCCGTTTGGGCGCTTGCATCGAGTGGCGTGGTCGCCAAATCGTCGCGGATTCTCGTGGTCGGTGATTCAATTTCGGCGGGTTACGGGTTGTCCACGGGCGAAGGTTGGGTCGATCTTCTGACAAAAAAGCTGGGTAAAGAAAAAATTCCAGCGGAAGTCGTGAATGCCAGCATCAGCGGCGACACCACGTCCGGCGGGCTTTTCCGCTTACCTGCTCTGTTAGCAAAACACAAGCCAACCCATGTAGTGATCGAGCTGGGCGGTAACGACGGATTGCGCGGCTCGCCGGTGGCGACAGCGAAAGCGAATCTGCTCAAGATGGCTGAATTATCAAAAGCATCCGGTGCCAAAGTGTTGATTTTGGGCATGCAGATGCCGCCGAACTTTGGCGCTACCTACACCGCACAATTTGAGGCGATGTATGTGGATGTGGCGAAGTCTGTGAACGGCGGATTGGTTCCGACATTGCTCGGCAAGATCGGAACCGATCTTTCGAAATTTCAGGCGGATCGAATTCACCCGACGGCCGCCGCGCAGCCGGTGTTACTGGAAACGGTTTGGCCCGCGCTCGTGAAGTTGCTCAAGTGAGCGTTGCCAGTGCCAACACCAACGGCGCCAACACAGGCTCCATCACCGTTGCCGAGCTAGACCGCTATCCCGACATCATCGACGCCCGTTCCGAGGGCGAATACGCGGAAGACTTCATCCCCGACGCGGTGAACCATCCGGTGCTCAACAACGAAGAGCGCGCTCGTGTCGGTACAGTTAACAAAGTGGCCTCAGCCTTCGAGGCAAAACGCATGGGGGCGGCGCTTGTCTCGCGCAATATCGCCACGATGCTGGAGCAACACTTTGCCGACAAGCCACGCGACTGGGCACCGCTCATTTACTGCTGGCGAGGCGGCAAACGCTCGCGTTCGTTGACGTTGGTGCTCAGAGAAATCGGTTTCAAGGCGGTACAACTGGAAGGCGGCTACAAGGCTTACCGGGCGCGGGTGGCAACCGAATTGACCGAGTTGCCAAAGCAGTTCCACTACGTCACGATTTGCGGCTGCACTGGCACCGGGAAAACTGCGTTGCTGCATGCGTTGCGCGAGGCTGGCGCACAGGTGATCGATCTCGAAGGATTGGCTAATCACAAGGGTTCGCTGCTCGGCGAAAGCGTGACGACGCCACAGCCGACGCAGAAACGATTTGACAGTTTGCTGTGGGCCGAACTACGTGTGCTCGACCCTACGCGACCGGTGTTTGTAGAGTCAGAAAGCAAGAAAATCGGCCTCGTACAAATGCCTGAATCGATGCGCGAACAAATGGCAGCGGGCGAATGCGTCTGGCTTGATGTTCCGGTCGCGGCGCGGGTGCTGCATTTGCGCAGCGAGTACGAACATTTCGTCGCCGATCCGGCCTTGCTCATGAAGAAACTTGCGCCGCTCAAGGCATTGCTTGGCGGTGAAATGCTGGGGCGCTGGCAGGCGTTGGCCACTGCGGGCGATATCGACGGCGTGGTTGAGTCGCTGCTGGTAGATCACTACGATCCGCTCTACACGACCGCGATTAAACGCAACTATCCGTCCTTGACCACCGCGCGTCATGTGACGATTGAGTCACTAACAACTGACGCTCTGCGCCTTTCTGCCGAAGCGCTTGTTGCCGCGAGGTAGGGCGAACGCAACGCGGTTCCGCCGAACGCGTTTGCGCTCCAACCCTGGCGGAACTCCTTCGGATTCCACCCTACAAGAGGAACATGGCTTTTTCCTCAAATGACTGTGGCTATGGGGCTGAGGGCCATTTTAAGCCAAAGTCAACTTTCTGCTAAATCCCGCTTCAGCCCCCAATCAATGGTGCTTTCACCGCAAAGCTGTATCAAAAATGCTCCACCAAAATGACTAACTCGTCGTCCGCCGAACGTCTGCCCGCCGTCGATCTGGCGCGCGGGATCGCATTGCTCGGCGTGGCGTTGGTGAACGTGCACGCGTTCGCGGCGGTGTGGTCAACGGTTTACGGTCTCGATCTCGCAAAAAATTCAGCGGACGTGATCGCTGAGTACGCGATTGCCGTGCTGTTCACGCATCGCTCGTACCCGGTGCTGGCATTTCTGTTCGGGGTTGGGCTTACGTGGCAATGGCAGCATCTGCCGGAGTATGCTCGCAAACCCAACCAGCTGCGCCCGCGCTTGTGGGCGTTGCTGCTGATCGGCGTGGCACATGGCTTGCTGTTGTGGCCGGGGGAAGTGCTAACGGTTTACGCGTTGATGGGTCTAGTGCTGGTGTCGATCCTGCGCTTTAGTGATCGCGTTATTTTGGGCGTCGCGATTGCTGTTTATCTCGGGACGGCGTTGTTGTACTCAAGCCTTGGGGCGTCGTGGCTCGCGTTGGGCGGTGCGCCTACACCCGTCGTTGAACCGACGGCTTCGTTCGCGCTTTCATCGCTTCGATCCGCGCTGCAATCGCATCGTCAGGAGTTTCTGGAACGCGGTTTGATGCAGGTGCTGGTGCCTGACTTTTGGGCGCATGCGTTACTGGGTATTTGGGCGGGGCGATCTGGCGCGTTGCAGCGCTTTTTGCTTGATCCATTCGGTCATCGCGGGGTCGTGATTGTCGGCGCTCTGTTGTTTTCGTTCGGTACGACACTTGAGATTATGGCTGCACGCTACGGCGGATGGGACGCGCTGGTGACGCAGGACACGGGCATCGCACTGATGACGCTTGCGCTCCTCTGGGCCAGTCTGGGCGGGCTTTGGCTGTGGTTGACGATTTCTGGTGTGTGGGCGCAGCGCGGTGACAGCGGCTTGAAAAATTTGATCGTTGCGGCGGGCCGCGCACCGCTAACGCAGTTCATCGGGCAGTCCATCGTATTTGCCGTGCTGTTCAATAAAAGCCTCGTCGGACTGTATGGAGAGCTGGGACGCGGCGGGTATTCGCTGATCGCGATTGCGACTTACGGGCTCCTCTGCGCGTTCATTCGCGCGTGGCTCGCGAGCGGTCACGCGCACGGGCCGATGGAAGTTGTCTGGCGGCGGTTGACAGGTCTGGCTTCGCAGCAACGTACACTTTGATCCGTTAAAAAATCTCTGGCCCATCATGAACACAAACTCAACGCCGCTCACCATCGATATCGTCTCCGATGTGGTTTGCCCCTGGTGCTATATCGGCAAGCGTCATGTTGAAGCGGCGGTGCAACAGTGGAAGGCGGCGAATCCCGAGGGCGAGGTCAATATTCGCTGGCATCCATTTCAACTGAACCCCGATTTGCCGCTCGAAGGCACGGATCGCAAGGGCTATCTTGAGGCGAAATTCGGCGGACCACAACGGGCCAAAGAAATCTACGCGCGCGTCGCGGCGGCGGGCCGCAATGCGGGGCTTGATCTCAATTTCGACGGCATCAAAAAGCAGCCGAATACGCTAGCTGCGCATGCGCTGATCGCGTACGCACAGAGCGTGGAGGACGGTCGTCACGCAGACGCCATTGTCGAGCATCTTTTCAAGGCGTATTTCGTCGATGGCGAGTTCATCGGCGACATGGACACGCTGGTTAGCATCGCCGCAGAATGCGGGCTGGAGGCAGACACGACGCGTGCCATGCTGTCCGAGAGCGCGACGCTAAAACAGATCGCCATTCAGGATGCCAGCGTGCGGCAACAGGGCGTCACGGGCGTGCCGTTTCTGGTGTTCAACAACAAGGTTTCGTTGTCGGGCGCGCAGCCACCTGAGGTGATGCTGGATGCGATGAAGAAGGCGGTTGGTTAGCGCAAATACCCGCCGCTAGCCGCATCAACGCATGATCCGTTCACGTACTCCGGCGCATCGAGCGCGAGCCACTCGATCACTTTCGCGATCTCATCGGCTTCGGCAAATCTGCGCGCAAACACGAGCCGATTAAATTCATCTTTTCGTGATTGCGGCAACTGGTCAAACATGCCGGTTTTCGTCGGGCCCGGCGCGACAGCGTTGATCATCACGCCTTGTGGGCCGTAGAGTTTGGCGAGGCTCTTCGTCATGTTCAGAATCGCGCCTTTGCTGGCTCCGTACCAGACGTCGGGATGCCCCCCAAAGCCGGCAACGGACGCGATATTGATGACGCGTCCGCAAATTCCTTCAACCCTCGGTCGCGCCGCCATCTTCGGTGCCAGACAACGTATCAACTCAGCAGGGGCTTCGATGTTGGTCGCAATCACATCACGTCGATCCTTAGGCGTGTAGCTCTCAAACGTTTGTGATGTGAGCATCGCCGCGTTGTTGATCAGCACATCAACTTCGGGCAATTGCTCACAGATCATGCCGATGGCATCGGTGTTGCGTAAATCGAACGCGACACGATGGCACTTTTCTCCGTCCAGATAAAATTCAGAAAAGTCGCGCCCCAACGCCAGCACGCGCTCTCCGCGCGCAAGCAAGCGTTTCGCCGTCGCGTAACCAATGCCGCGCGTCGCCCCGGTGACAAGAATGGTTTTCATGCGACTAGTGTAAGAGGCAACTCCCTACAATCGCGAGTGATGTTTCCTGTTCTTGAACTCTCCGGTACTCCCTTCGAACGCGGCAGAACGCATGGTCAGTTAGCTCGTGCGCAGGTCACTGGTTCTGTGCGCTGTTACGCGTCATTGTTTGCCAGTTGCGGCATCGACTGGAACGAAGCGCAGCGTCGTGCGACCGAGTACCACGACATCATCGCCGGATGTGGTGGCGGTATGATGGAGGAGATTGAAGGCATCGCAATCGGCAGCGGTTTCAGCGTGAACGAAATCCTTGCGCTCAACTGTCGCACCGAAATTTTGCCGCCAACTTTCATGGGCATGGAGACCACCAACAGCGATGATGCCCGATGTAAAAACGCGGCCATCGGGCTCTTCGATATCGGCGAATGCACGAGTGTGGCGGTCGCCGGCTCGCGCTGTTCCGACGGACAGACACGGGTTGCGCAGAACTGGGACTGGATCGGTTATCAGCGCAAAAATGTGCTGGCGCTGCGTGTGTTGCGCGATGCGCCATGGCCCTCATTTTTGACGTTAACCGAAGCGGGCATCCTCGCAAAAATTGGCGTCAATGATCATGGCGTAGCGATTGGCCTGAATATTTTGCGTGCGACGAATGATCGCGAACAGATCGGCATTCCGGTGCATATTTTTCAGCGCATGGCGTTTGATTGTGCAGGCGTTGATGATGTTGTGGCGCTGGCGCAATCACTCGCTTTCGCGGCGTCATCGAACGCGATTTTGGGCGATGCGACCGGCAAGGTGTGCTCGCTCGAATACAGCCCGAGCGGCGCTGCGGTGATTGCCCCGGATCAGGGTGTCGTCGCGCACACCAATCATTTTTGTGACCCCCGGCTTGCCGAAAAACAAGCGCCCCTTGCGCAAATGTTGACCACCGAGCCGCGTCTGCACTGCGCCGATACGCACATTGCCGATTGGCCGGATGAGATTGATGATGTGTATCTTGGACTGTTGCTGCGCGATGAAACGGGCGCGGGCGCAGACGCCAGGTACGGTGCCATTTGCCGCTCGCCGGACATGAGTTTGCCGCCTGAATTGCGGGTGGAAAGTGTCTTCGGCGTGATCATCAATTGTGACAAACGCACGATGCTGGTTGCGCCCGGCATCCCTTCGCAGGTAGATTTCGGATTGCTTGCTTTGTAGGTGCGGCACAAGCCGCATGGAGCGTACCGGGGTAGTTTCCTGGTTCCGATCTGAATTTCTATAGAGCGACGCGCTTTCGCGGCTCGCGCCGCTCCTACCGCTGATTGGTTCGGTGACTGACAATGCCTTCTCGTTACTACACCCTCGCCGCCGTTCTGTTCGTTTTCATCGCGAGCCTCGTGCTTGAATTTTTCTTCAAGGCACCGTGGGTGACGTGGCCGATCATCGTGGCCAGCGGCCTCCTCTCGCTCGTGGGCCTGCGCGACATCACGCAAACGAAGCAGGCGATCCGTCGCAACTACCCGATCCTCGCGCACTTTCGATTTTTGTTTGAGTACATCCGCCCCGAGATTCGGCAATACTTTATCGAGAGCGAAAACGAGGCGTATCCGTTCTCGCGGGCGTCCCGGTCGCTCGTGTATCAGCGCGCAAAAAAAGACTCTGACAAGCGCCCCTTCGGCACGCTGCTCGATGTCTATGAGCCCGGCTACGAATGGATGAATCATTCGATTTCACCGACCGTGGTACCGACGTCCGACTTCCGAATCACAGTTGGCGAGCAGACCGCAAAGCCCTATTCCGCCTCAGTATTCAACGTTTCCGCGATGAGCTTCGGTGCACTCTCGGCGAACGCGATTCGGGCGTTAAATCTCGGCGCAAAAACCGGCGGTTTCGCGCATGACACCGGCGAGGGTTCGATCTCGCGCTATCACCGCGAACACGGTGGCGATCTCATCTGGGAACTCGGTAGTGGTTACTTCGGGTGCCGCACAGCCGACGGAAAATTTGATGCAACACGCTTCGCCGATCAGGCCCAACACCCGCAGGTAAAGATGGTCGAGTTGAAGCTGTCGCAGGGCGCAAAGCCCGGCCATGGAGGCGTGTTGCCCGGCCCGAAAGTGACGCCTGAGATCGCGGCGGCGCGCGGCGTACCCATCGGCGTTGATTGCGTCTCGCCCGCTAAACACAGCGTGTTCTCCACGCCAATCGAGATGCTCGAATTCATCGCAAAAATGCGCGAACTCTCAGGCGGAAAACCTGCGGGCATGAAGCTCGCCATCGGGCATCCGTGGGAATTTTTTGCGATTGCCAAAGCCATGGTGAAGACTGGGATTACGCCGGATTTCATCGTCGTCGATGGCTCGGAAGGCGGCACTGGCGCGGCTCCAGTCGAGTTCACCGACCACGTTGGCGTGCCGCTGCGCGAAGCGCTGATGCTGGTTCACAACACGCTCGTGGGCGTGGGGCTGCGCGACCGT
>JBBRVM010000088.1:0-10035 GCA_038246865.1 Burkholderiales bacterium | reverse complement strand
TCATCTCGCGCTCGGCTTTGTTCAGCGCCGGCGTGTCCTTGAGCATCAGTGCGTCGTGATACGCGAAGAAAGCGCGACATTCGTCGGGCCGGTGCGCTAGCGTGAGGAAAACATTCGGGATGAAGCCGGCCTTCTGCTGCACGTCGAGCATGCGCGTGCGAAGATCTTCCGGGATGTCGGCAATTTCCGGAACCGGGAAGCGCGAGATCGCATCCATAGCGCGGCTCAGGCTGCTGGCGGGACGTAACCGCTAGCCGTCTCGCCACCGCCGGTGAAGAAGTATTTATCCATCTGCTCGGCGAGATATTTGCGGGCTTTCGGATCGGCCAAACCCAAACGATTTTCGTTAATGAGCATCGTCTGATGCTTAAGCCAACCGGCCCAGGCCTCCTTGCTTACATTCTCGTAAATTCGTTTGCCCAGATCGCCCGGATAGGGCGCGAAATCGAGGCCTTCGGCTTCTTTGCCGAGCTTGATACATTGAACAGTGCGTGCCATAAAAACTTTCTATTTTTGTAGGCGCGACCCGTGTCGCGCTGGGTGTCGGGAAGCGCGACCTGGGTCGCGCCTACAGTTGTTTAACGTAAACCTGTGATGCGCGCTCAAAGTTATAGAGCGCCTGTTTTTTCTCGGGCAAATCGGTGACTTTAGCCGGCGTAAATCCACGCTCCAGGAACCACGCAGCAGTGCGTGTGGTGAGCACGAACAACGTTGTGATGCCTTGCTCTTTCGCCGCCTTTTCAATCGCCTTCATCAGCCGTTCGCCGTAGCCTTCACGACGATAGTCCGGGTTCACTGCGAGGCAAGCCAGTTCCGCTTTGTTGGCTTCGGGGAACGGATAAAGCGCCGCGCAACCAATGATCTGCCCGTCGTGCTCGGCCAGATAAAAGCGCTCCACCTCACGCTCTATCAGAGCACGCGGACGCGCCACCAGTACGCCCTGACGCTCCAGCGGCTCAATGATCGATAGCAACGCGCCGACGTCCTCGATGGTGGCCGGACGCAAATTGTCGAGACTATCGACCGAAATCATGGTGCCGATGCCGTCGCGGGTGAACAATTCCTGCAAGATCGCCCCATCAGACTTGCGGCCAATCAAATGTGCCCGCCCCACGCCCTTCTGGCAGGCCCGTACGGCGGCCGAGAGGAAGAACTGGACGTCGGATGCCTGTGGCGCTTTGCTCGCGATGGCAGACGCTTCCCGCGTGTACAGCGTGGACATCACAGAGCCGTCCGCTTCGAGCACGCCGGGTGTATCGAGCAGGAAGATGAGCTTCGAGGCTTTGAGTGCAATGGCCGTCTGCGTGGCGACCTCTTCCACCGTCAGGTTGAACGTGTCACCGGAGGTAGAGTAACCAAGCGTTGACATCAACACGATATCACCGTCTTTCAGGCAGTCGTTGATCGCCTGCGCGTCGATGCGGCGCACTTCGCCGCTGTACTTCATATCAACCCCATCAACGACGCCTATGGGTTTGGCGACGATGAAATTTCCGCCTGTGACGCGGTTATGAACAGGCGCGACCGATGCCGTACGCGGTGCCATTGAAAGCGCGGCTTCGATGCGTGCGCGAGCACGCGCACTAGCGCCGATCACGCTACCCAACTGTGACTCGTCGGTAATGCGAATGCCTTTGTGATACCGGCTCTCCATGCCGCGCTGCTCAAGCAGTTTCTCAACCTGGGGACGCGCGCCGTGCACCAGCACGAGACGAATACCGAGGCTCGCCAGCAGATTCAAGTCGGCGATGAAATTGGGGAAGGTGTCATCCGCCACCACCTCACCGCCGAAGCACACAACAAATGTCTTGCCGCGAAACGCATGGATGTACGGCGCGGAGGCGCGAAACGACGGCACAAACGCGGAGAGTTCGGTACTCGGATGAGCGACGGTAGGCTTGGGCGACACGGGTGTGACAGAAATAGGGAGGACGGGGTCAAGAGGCATAGACGCGATTCTATCGGCGCAGCTAAGCCCGTAGGCGCGACCCCGGTCGCGCGTGGCCGTGGCAAGGTTATTGTGCTGCCACCCAGCGCGACTAGGGCCGCGCCTACCAGGTCAAATTCCGGCTACATTGTGCGGATGTGGCGACTTTTGATTCGATTAGTACAGCTTCCGCTGGCACTCATCCTCATGTTCTACGAGTGGGGCTGGCAGAGCCTTGCTCATGTCTTCGACTTTCTGGCGAAGATGCCGCTGTGGCGCGCCATGGAAAACGGTATTCGCCGTTTGCCGCCATCGGCTGCGCTGGTGCTTTTTGCGCTGCCGAGCGCTGCCCTGATCCCGGTCAAGCTAGGCGCGCTTTGGCTCATCGCACAGGGCCATGAAATTGCCGGTGTGGTCGTCATTCTCACCGCAAAAATTGTCGGCACCGCTATCGTTGCCCGGCTTTTTTCGCTGACCCAGCCCGCTTTGCTACGCCTGCGATGGTTCGCGGCGTTTTACCGCTGGCTGATTCCGTGGAAAGACGCCTGGATGAACGCGATTCGAGCCACGTGGCCGTGGCGCATGGGGCGTGTCATGAAGTTTCGCGCGAAGCGAGCGGTGATGGCAGCCTGGCGGCGGGTATTTCCTGTCGGGTAGACGGCGCTCTCTAAAATTGGCAGATGTCGTCCAAGCTACTCGCCAATCTGAACGAACCGCAACTCACAGCGGTTACCCTTCCCCACACATCAGCCCTGATCCTCGCCGGTGCCGGTTCCGGCAAAACGCGTGTGCTCACCACCCGTATTGCGTGGCTCTTGTCCACCGGCCAGGTCAGCGCATCAGGCGTGCTCGCCGTCACGTTCACCAACAAAGCCGCCAAAGAAATGGTGCTGCGGCTCTCCTCGATGGTGCCGGTGAATGTCCGCGCCATGTGGATCGGCACCTTTCACGGATTGTGCAACCGCTTTCTGCGCATGCACTGGCGCGAAGCCAATCTGCCGCAGACGTTCACCATCATGGACACTCAGGATCAGCTCTCGCTTATCAAGCGCATCCTGAAGGCCAACAACATCGACGACGAGAAGTTTCCGCCGAAGCAGTTGATGTGGTTTATTTCCAGCGCAAAGGAAGAAGGCTTGCGCCCAAATGCGGTGGAAGCGTTTGATGATTTCACGCGCAAGCAGGTTGAGCTTTACCAGCTCTACGAAGCGACGTGTCAGCGCGAAGGGGTCGTTGATTTCTCGGAGCTGCTGCTCCGTTCATACGAAGTGCTCGCAAAGTTTGAAGCGTTACGCGAGCACTATCAAGCGCGCTTTCGACACATCCTGGTTGACGAGTTTCAGGATACCAATACGCTGCAATACAAATGGTTGCGATTGCTTGCTGGGCCCCATACAGCGGTGCTGGCCGTGGGCGACGACGATCAGTCGATATACGCCTTCCGAGGAGCCAAAGTCGCGAACATGCAACGCTTCGAGCATGATTTCGCACCTACGAAAATTATCAAGCTTGAGCAGAATTACCGTAGTCACGGCAGTATTCTCGATGCCGCGAATGCGCTGATCCGAAACAACAATGGTCGACTCGGCAAAGAGCTTTGGACTGACCAAGGCCACGGCGAGCCGATTCGCGTTTTTCAGGGTTACAGCGACGGCGAGGAAGCTGCGCATGTCATCGACACCATCAAGAACGCGATGAACGACGGCGTACCGCTCGATGAGATTGCGATTTTGTATCGCTCGAATGCGCAGTCGCGGATGTTTGAGCACGGGCTGTTCAATGCGCGCATTCCGTATCGCGTTTATGGCGGTTTGCGCTTTTTTGAGCGAGCCGAGATCAAGCATGCGATGGCGTATTTGCGGCTCGTTAACAATCCGGACGACGACAACGCGTTTTTGCGCGTGGTGAACTTCCCGCCGCGCGGCATTGGCGCGAAATCGATTGAGAATTTGCAGCAGGTTTCAGCGAGCACCGGCGTGACGCTGTGGCAGGCCGCATGCGGCGGCGGCGCGGGCAGCAGAGCCCAAGTGGCGATGGCGCAGTTCATCGGTTTGATCGAAGGGATGCGCATCGGCACCAAGGGCCAGCCGCTACCGGAAATCGTGCGTCATTTGCTTGACGCGAGTACGCTGCGCTCGCATTACACCGCCGATAAAGAAGGCCAGGATCGCATCGAGAACCTGGACGAACTGATCAATGCCGCCGACACATTTTTGCGTGAAACCGGTGGCGTCGTCCAGGTCGAAAATCTCGACGGAACGATGACTGACAGCGATGATCCGATGAGCGCATTTCTGGCGCACGCGTCGCTCGAATCGGGCGACACACAAGCGCTCGAAGGCCGCACTGCGATCCAGATGATGACGGTGCATTCGGCGAAGGGACTGGAGTTCGACTACGTGTTTATCACGGGGCTGGAGGAGGGACTTTTCCCGCACGACAACTCGCTCAAAAACGATGATGGCGGGCTGGAAGAAGAGCGCCGCCTGATGTACGTGGCGATCACCCGCGCAAGGAAGCGCCTGCACTTGACCTACGCTCAGATGCGCATGCTGCACGGGCAAACGCGCTACAACGTGCCGTCGCGGTTTCTCGATGAGGTGCCGCCGGAACTGCTGAAGTGGCTCTCGGCGAAGCCGCGAAACCTGCTGGCGATGGAGCCGAACGAGCCTTTCGCCAGCAGCGGAAGTTACGGTAATCCGAATGTGTCGTCGTTCGCCGCATCCATCGGAAGCCAGACGAGAAACGATTCCGGGTTCCGCATTGGTCAGCAGGTGTCACACGCGAAATTCGGTCAGGGCGTGATCATCAACGCCGACGGATCAGGCAAGAACATTCAGGTCGAAGTGAATTTCACCGACCACGGCATCAAGCGGCTGGCGCTGGAATATGCGAAATTGACGGCGGTTTAGGCGGTTAATTGGCGAGAAAGGAGGCAAGGCGAGCAGAATCAGCTTTTCACTGAAAGAACGGCTGCTTGGGGGCTAATCGTGAGTTTTCCGGATAGTCGATTATCTAATTTTTTGCCCTATGGCCCCCGTTCAGCGGCGCTTTCATCCGAAAGCCGTATGCACATTGCGAGAAAACTGAGGTTCCGGTGCGTGACATCGAGGCACCGGGTGGCTACGCGGTGCGACCCATACTTTCGTCACGATGAAACACGCGGCGGTAGCTCACATAGTCGCTAATCATGAGCACCGCCGTCAGCGGGACGGCAACGACCATCATCACCATGAGCGCTACGTTTTTGGCGATGAGCAAGAGCGGTGACACGCAGGCTGCAATGACCAGCAGCAACAGAAAAATGGCAACGCAGTAGACGCTCATGGCAAGCCAGTTGCTCAAGCAGGCGCGGCATGACGTCGCCAGTGCCTGAAAAAACGTGGCGTCGGCGAACACGATCAGCGCAGGCGCGAACCAAAGCGCAGCGGTAACCGGGAGCGTGAACGCGAGTGTGACCATCATGAAGCGGAGCTGGGTCATTTCATCAAGTTTGGGTTGGCCATCGGCGGCGACGATGTCTTCCACCGAAATCCCTGACGCCGCGAGCCCGATAGTCGCCGCGATCAATACGCCGAGAAGGTATACGCCCCCCAGCGGCAACAGCGCCTTCAAATTGGATTTGAATCCGGCGAACAGGTGCTTCGCCTCAGGCAATTCGCCGCGCTCATGGTGCCACGCGGCTGCCAGAAAACCGACCGACAGCACGGGCTTCAGAAACACAAAAAGCAAGCCGCCGGAGATCGCCGACGCGACCTGCATGATCAGCAAAAATAGCGCAGCAATGGAGGTGTAGCGCAGCCATTGCGAGCGAAAAATTTGAATCGAGCTGCGAAGCCATTCAAAGCCTTCGGCGGCGGGGACGACGGAAAAATTGGAGGGGTTCACTTGGGCATCTCTAAGAATTCATTTGTGGGGCGCATTGTGTTGTCGCGCGGTACTCGCAATTTAGGAAAACGCTCATGTACCAGGGCGTACATTGCGGTTGCTGCGCTCCGGGCTCCTAACACTGCATCCCCAGAAACGAATTTTTAGAGGCGCCCACTTGTTGATTATTTCGCAGCGTCAGACAAATCAGTCGGCCAGTGCACAGGTTGTTCAATACGTAAACGTAAAATTCTCTCGAACGCTGCGGGATCATGCGGCGTGTTGATTTCAGCGGCGCGCGGCAAATGCAGATCATACAAACGCGACAGCCAGAAGCGGAGCGCTCCCGCGCGCAACAGCGCGGGCCATGCCATCTGTTCACCCTCAGACAACGGCCGTTCAGCGTGGTAGGCGGCGAGCAATGCGGGGAGCAGCGCGGGGTCGAATCGCCCTTCCGCATCGACGCACCAATCATTGGCAGTGATTGCGAGATCGTAGGCGAACTCGTCGGTCGCGGCAAAACCAAAGTCGATCAAGCCGCTGAGGCGATCACCGTCGAACAGCACATTATCGCGAAACAGATCGGCATGGATGGCGCCGTTTGGCAAACGCGTTTGACGACGTTCACGCTGAAATTTCAGCTCGTTTTCAATCAGCAAATTTTGATCGGCGGCGACGAAAGGGCGCACCGAACGCGAAGTCGCCAGCGTCCATGCCGGGCCGCGCTTGTTGCTGATTCGCGTGCGAAAGCTGCCGCTGGCTTTGTGCAATCGCCCCAGCTCTCGACCGACGGCAGCGCAGTGATGCGTGGTCGGTTGCATGTTGGGCCGGCCGGCAATGCGCTGGGTCAGGGCAGCTGGGCGCCCATTGAGTATGGAGAACAAGCCCCCCGTACGATCTGCAACGGGTGCGGGTACCGCGACCCCCGATTTCGCCAGATGCGCGGTAAAGTTCAGATAGAAGGGCAGGTCTTCAGCGGGGACGCGCTCGTACAACGTCAGCACGAATTCGCCGTCAGCAGTGCTCAAAAAATAATTGGTGTTTTCGATGCCTTCCGAGATGGGCGTCAAAGCGCGCACGCTGCCCACAGAAAATCGCGTCAGCCACGCAGACACTTCGCTCTCGGTAACTCGGGTGAAAACTGACATGCGGGCAGGTAAGGAAATCGTGTTGGGAGACAGCGGCCAATCAAGGCCTGACGAATGGTTGCCAGCGTCGGCAGATTAGAAACGCAACAGTTCCCAGAGTGAAGGCGAAAGGCGTTTGCCACCGTTGTCCGACTGCCGGTCTACGCGTCCGGCATCAGGGTCCACCACTGTGTAGCCCTTCGCGCCACCCACGCTCACGCGGGCACTGGCTAATCGGCCCTGAATGCGCTCTTCATTCACGATGACCGAACTCGCGGAACGGCCCGGATTACTTG
Organism: Burkholderiales bacterium; assembly: GCA_038246865.1. Lineage (GTDB taxonomy): Bacteria > Pseudomonadota > Gammaproteobacteria > Burkholderiales > Casimicrobiaceae > Casimicrobium. Next base: position 2,818 of record JBBRVM010000088.1, on the reverse strand, counting down.
CACCGGTAGCGCCAGTGGAGGTATTGCTGACGACTTTTTCTTGTTCTAGCTGCGGCGAGCCATCGGGCACTTCGGTCTGTGTCGGTGCAGCGACAGGCGCTTTTTCCGGGACCGCAGGCGCTGCGGTCGATTGCGCAAAAGCCGACGCCGAGAGCGCTAAACCCACAACCGCTGCGCATGCAGCAATTGATGGGGGAAGACGAAACATAAATGCGTTCATATGAGTCTGATTGTAACCGTCGCAACCTTCACGCTACCACCCCGGCGCACGTCAAACACTCGTTAGAAGCGCGAGCATTGCGCTCGCCTGCGCCGCGATTCCCTCACCGCGCCCAGTGAAGCCCAATTGCTCGGTGGTGGTGGCTTTGACGTTGATTGCGCCGACGGCAACAGCGCAGTCGGAGGCAATGTTTACCCTCATTTGTTCGATATGCGGGGCCATTTTGGGGGCCTGTGCGATGATCGTGGCATCTATGTTGCCGACTTGCCAGCCCGCCTCGCGCACCCGCTGCACGACGGTGCGCAACAAAGTGCGGCTGTCGGCACCTTTGTAGGTTGCATCACTGTCCGGGAAATGCTTGCCAATATCGCCGAGTGCCGCGGCGCCAAGGAGTGCGTCGGCAATCGCGTGCAGCAACACATCCGCATCCGAATGTCCGAGCAAACCGCGCTCATACTGGATGGTCACACCGCCCATGATGAGCGCTCGACCCGCTACCAGTTGATGAACGTCAAATCCGGTTCCTACCCGAAACGGCACCATGCTCACTTCCCTCTCCGCGTCAGATAAAAGTCGGCCAGCTCGGCGTCTTCTGGCAGTGTAATTTTGATGTTGCTCGCGCTACCGGCCACCAATAACGGCGTCATGCCCAGTGCTTCAATCGCCTGCGCTTCGTCGGTGACGTCCGGCGAAGCGTTCAGCGCGTGAACCAACGTTTCGTAACGAAACATTTGCGGTGTTTGCGCGCGCCACACGTTGTCGCGGGAAATCGTTTCTGCAATTTCGTTGTCGCCGGTGCCACGCTTCAACGTGTCGGCGACGGGCGTTGCCAACAAACCGCCTACCCCGTGAGCGCCTGCCAATTCGATAAGTCGTGCCACATCACTCACCAAAACGCAGGGGCGGGCTGCGTCATGCACCAATACCCAAGCATCGCGCTTGACCTGTTTTGAAATCGCGGCGAGCGCGCTCTGCACGGTCTCCGCTCGGGTCGCACCCGCACAGCGCAAAAAAGTCACGCCCAGAACAGCGGCAGCAACCTCGTCAGCGAGTACGTCGTCATGCTGCACGTTGACAAAAATATGCTCAATCGCCGGGCACGATTGCAACGCGCGAAGCGAATGCTCAATCACCGTGCGGCCCGCGAGCGCGCTGTACTGCTTCGGAACAGCCGCACCGTAGCGCGCCCCGCTACCGCCCGCTGGGACAATCGCTACGCAACCAAAACGCTGAGGCACTGTCATCTTGAGCAACGCGAAAGATCAGGTGGCTCGCAACGGTCGTTGCCAGTGGCTAAGCGCGTCGCACACGACGTGATCCTTCGCTGTAGCTCAGGATGACAGCCGAAGGTCAATTCACAACCTTGATCGAAGGGAATTTCGCCGTGTGGTCTTCGCTCTTCTGCGCGATGAAAATGGCGACCTTGCGCGCAATTTCACGGTAGATTGCCGCGACTTTTCCATCAGGATCAGCCACCACGGTCGGACGCCCACTATCCGCCTGCTCGCGAATCGAGCCTTCGAGCGGCAGCGCGCCGAGGAATGGCACGTTATAGTCGCGACACATCGCCTTGCCGCCGCCTTCGCCAAAAATCGGCTCGACGTGACCGCAGTTGGAGCAGACATGGGTGCTCATGTTCTCGACGATGCCGACAATCGGAATGCCAACCTTGTCGAACATTTTCAGGCCCTTCCTGGCATCAATCACCGCGATTTCCTGCGGTGTCGTCACGATCACAGCACCCGTGACTGGCACCTTCTGCGACAGCGTGAGTTGAATGTCACCCGTCCCCGGCGGCATGTCAATCACAAGATAGTCAAGGTCGCGCCAGTTGGTATCGGACAAGAGTTGTTCAAGCGCCTGCGTGACCATCGGGCCGCGCCACACCATCGGCGTGTCGGTGTCGATCAGAAAACCAATCGACATCGCCTGAATGCCGTGCGCCTCCATCGGCTCCAGCGTCTTGCCGTCCGCGCTTTCCGGGCGACCGGTGATGCCGAGCATTTGTGGCTGCGACGGGCCGTATATATCGGCGTCCAGAATGCCGATAGTGGCACCTTCTGCGGCGAGGGCGAGCGCAAGATTCACCGCCGTTGTGCTCTTGCCGACGCCGCCCTTGCCGGACGCGACCGCGATGATGTTTTTGATGCCGGGTTTGAGTTTCACACCCCGTTGAACGGCGTGCGAAACGACTCTATGCGACACGGTGACGCTTACTTTGCCGACGCCCAGGAGGCTGCGCAAATGCTGGCTCACGACCTGGCGCAGCGCGTCGTATTGGCTCTTGGCGGGATAGCCGACCACGACTTCAACGGCGACGTCATTGCCATCGATGGCAACGCGTTTGATCGACTTGTCTTTGATGAAATCGCGACCCGTATTGGGATCAATACATGAGGCGAGGGAGGAAAGTACTTCGGATTCAGTCATAGGGGCACTCTAAAAATTCGTTTCTAGGGCGCATTGTGTCGTGGGGGGGGGGGGGGGCACCAGCGCGGAAAAAAAAAAAAAAAACAGAAGGGTGGCGGCCGCCCGCCCAAACAAACAACCACCCAAAAGAAAAATTTTTATTTGACGGCTAGAGGGGTGATTTGGGGT
>JBBRVM010000087.1:0-10208 GCA_038246865.1 Burkholderiales bacterium | reverse complement strand
CTGTTTCATTCCGCGTTTTATAAATTTGTCGAATTGGCCGATCCGGATGCGGTAGCCGGGGCGTTGCGCGAAGTCGCGCGCGAACTCACGGGCAGCATTCTGGTGGCGAGTGAAGGTATTAATGGGGTGGTCGCTGGGACGGCTACCGCGCTGGACGCATTCGAGACGACGCTCGCGCAGGATCGGCGATTTGATGGGGCATTCGTTGACATTGCGTTCAAGCGCAGCGCCTGTACGTCGCGGCCTTTTTTCAAAATGCGCGTCCATGTCAAACGCGAGATCGTCGCCTTTGGCATTAATGGCGTTCGACCCGATGCCAATGGCGACAACAATGTGAGCCCTGCGCAGTGGCGGGAGCTGATAACGCGGGAGGACGTGGTGGTGATCGACAACCGCAACAGTTTTGAGTATCGCCTCGGAAAGTTCAAAGGCGCGATTGATCCGCTGGTGCCAAACTTTCGTGATTTTCCGAAGTATGTTGAGGCGAATGCACCGACGTGGAAAGCAGAAGGCAAGACGGTCGCGATGTATTGCACCGGTGGTATTCGTTGCGAAAAATCAAGCGCGTGGATGCACGACCTGGGCTTGAATGTGGTGCAGCTTGAAGGCGGAATCCTCAATTATTTTCAGTCGATGCCGGATGCCGAGAAGGATTGGGACGGTGAGTGCTTCGTGTTCGATAACCGCATCGCTATTGACACGAAACTGCAGGAGACCGCGACCACGTACGAAGAGGTTTATGCCGAAGAGCCCGATGGCGAGTGGCGCATCGCGCGGGCCAGGCGGCTTGATTTGACGGGCTGACATGGCCTTGTGTCGTTCACGCGAATTGATTTGTGGGAGCGACTGTTGCCGCGGTCGCCTGCGGTACCCGCCATCGCGGCTAAAGCCGCTCCCGCAATCTGGAATCCAACTATGAAAATCGTGCCTCGCACGCGCGAGGGCGTCGGCGCGAGCTGCGTTTCCCCACCCGTGGGTTCATGGCCGACGACACTGGATTTTCTGGTCACGCGTTTTGCGGCGATCACCCGCAGTGAATGGATCAGTCGCATGTTGCGCAGCGATGTCACCGACGAGGAGGGCGAGCCCATCACGCCGGACACCCCCTTCGTGCCACATCGAAAAATTTACTACTACCGCAGCGTCGTCGACGAACCGCACATTCCGTTTGAAGCGACTATTCTGTTTCAGGATGAGCACATTGTCGTTGCCGACAAACCGCATTTTTTGCCCGTGTTGCCTGCTGGGCGATTTGTTCAGGAGACGTTGCTCGTTCGCCTTAAACGCAAGCTGGGTATCGACACGTTGTCACCCGCGCATCGAATTGATCGCGATACGGCGGGGCTGGTGCTGTTTACGATTCAACCGAATGCACGAGATGCGTATCACCGGCTGTTTCGTGATCGCTTGGTGGCGAAGTGCTACGAAGCCATCGCTCCGACAAGTTCGGCGCACCGTTTTCCGTTGACGCGTCGCAGTCGGCTGAGCGAGGGCGATGCGTTCATGCAGATGCGCGAACTACCTGGTGCGCCCAACACCGAAACACATATTGAATTGATCGAAACACGAGGCGCGTTGGCTCGCTACGCGTTGCGACCGGTGACGGGGCAGAAGCATCAATTGCGCGTTCACATGGCAGCGCTGGGCATTGCCATTGTTAACGATCGTCTCTATCCAAATTTGCTCGCGGAAGAGGCGTCTGACAACTTCCTGAAACCGTTGCAGCTTTTGGCACAGGAAATTGCATTTGAAGATCCGATCACCGGGCAATCAAGGTGGTTTTCGAGCCATCAGCGGCTGATGACGCTGGAAACTGATGCCAGCGCGTCGGCGTGAAGTGATCCGCACTTATGATTCAAACTAAATCTTGGAGGAGCGAATTCGCATGAACAGTCTGCCTGTCAATACGTTTAAACAAAAGTTGGCCGCCAACAAAGTGCTGATTGGTCTGTGGTGCAATTTTGCGCACTTGCCGATCACCGAGATCGTTTCGCAATCGGGGTATGACTGGTTGCTGCTCGACATGGAGCATTCGCCGACCGATCTTGCCACTATCGGTATGCTGATGCTGGCGACGAAAAATTCTCCGACGCATGCCGTGGTGCGTTTGCCGTCGAATGACATGACGATGATCAAGCGGGCGCTTGATACCGGTGTGACTAATCTCATGATTCCGAATATTCGTAGCGCGGCAGAGGCGGCGGAGGCTGTGTCGTACACGCGTTTCGCGCCGGAAGGGCTGCGCGGTGTGGCAGGCAGCACGCGCGGTGGCGGTTACACACGCTACAAGGATTACATGGCGCGAGCGAACGACGAAATTGGTCTCGTATTGCAAATTGAAACACCGGAATCGCTGGCTGAGCTTGACGCGATTTGTGGCACTCCGGGCGTAGATGCCGTGTTTATCGGCCCGTCCGATCTCGCGGCCAGTTTGGGCTATCGTGGCCTCGCCAACGGGCCGGAAGTGCAAGCGGAAATTAGCAAGGCGTTTGCCATCGCGAAAGCAGCGAACAAGGCTATCGGCATTTTGAGCACCGACGGCAATGCCGCGAAATATCTGGAACAGGGCGCGACGCTGGTTGGCGTCGGCACTGACGTGCATGTCATGGTGCGCGCGGCTGACGAGCTGGCGGCGAAATTCAAGGATTGGCAGAACAAGTAGCGATTAGCGAGCAGGGTGCGCATCAAAATGCGCACTATCATGGCACGTTTCCAAGTGTGGAGATTACGAACTGAGGTGCGCGCTCTGGTGCACACCCTACGGCTCGTCAAACTCAGACGCCTTCACCGATGCATGGCGTTACGGCGGGGGATGACACGCGCGTGCTTCGCCTTTTGCCGCCGACACCAGGCTCCGGAACTTTCTCGCGTTTGAGTAAACTAACTCCAATGCGTCGAGTTGTCCTTCTTCTTTTGCTCATCGTGCTCCCAATGCAATTCGGCCTATTTGCGGCGGTGGGCTCGCTGGTGCATGTCAGTGACGGTCACTATCACGCGGGTTCGCAACCTTCTGAAGCAAATCAGAACGTCACGCCTGAATCGACATCCAGCACAGACGTGACGCACGCGCACGCCGACTGCGACGCCTGTCATTTTTGTCACGCGCTCGCTTATCTGGGCGAGCTACCACCTGTGCGTCGCTTTGCCTTTGCAAGCGATTTGCCCTCGACGCCTCTCGACGCTCACGCATCGACTACGGTCCGTGATCGGCCCCATCGCCCTAAATGGATGTTCCTCGTCTAACCGACGGGGATTGATGCCTTTAATCGGTTTGGGTTGACGGCTGTGCGCCCTGCGCCGCCGCTCCCCAGGCTTTCGCTTTCCTCGTCGGTTCGTTCCAATCCTGTTTCATTTTGGAGAACCGAGTATGTCCGTGTATGTCCGCTCACGTTGTCGTGGGCGCTTCCCTTTCGCTGCTGCGGTACTGGCCTGTGCCGTTGCTGCGAGCCCCATCGTGCTTTGGGCGCAAGCATCAGGCAATCCTGCGCTAGTCGCGGTGACGGCGAGCGCGCGAACGCCTTTAAGTCTGACCGAGGCGTTCCGCCTTGCGCTCGAACAGCAGCCGTGGATTTCGTCACAAGCCGAGCGCCAACGCGAGCAGCAAGCGCGCTTGACGATTGCCGACGCGTGGTTTGCCGATTCACCAACGATAGCGTCTGGGTTGCGTGCAGGCAGTCGTGACAGTTTGCGCGAATTCGAGATTGAAATCAGCGCACCGATTGCGACAACGTCGCGTCGCAATTTGCAAGTCGCAACCGCTCGCGGAGAGGCCGGCGCATACGCAGCCAACGTGTCGCAACAAACGCTCAAGCTTGCAAGTGAGGTGCGTGAGGCGTACTGGGCGACCGCGCTCGCCGTGAGCGAACTGACACTGAATGATGATGAGGTTGGTCGCGCAGAACAACTGGCACGGGACTCAGCGCGACGTACTGCGGCGGGCGACTCTGCACGCGTCGACACACTCCAGGCGCAGGCTATGTTGCAGCTTGCGCGCAGTAATCGGGCAGACGCCGAGCAGCGTCTTGCAAACACGCGTCAGGCCCTTCGTGCGCTTGTCGGCGATGCAGCAATTCATCCGTTAAGGGACTCAGCAGAAGCCTCACCGAGCACAGGTGACTCGCTGCGTGCCGACCATCCGTTACTGCGCAGTGCGGAGCAGTCAATCGTGTTGGCGCGAGCCAGACTCAACGAGGCGTCGATGCTGGTGAACGCGCCCTCCATGCTGTCATTCACGGTCGGAAATGAGCGCACGTCAAACAGCGGCAGCACCGCCAGTTCAACCACGGCGCGGATCGGTGTGTCCGTCCCGTTTGCAGGCGGGCAGCGGGCCACGCCGCGCATCGCACAAGCAAGCGCTGAACTCGCAGAGGCGCAAAGTCATGAACGACTCGTGCGACGACAACTGATTGCAGAAATCGATGGTGCGAACGCGGCGCTTGCTGCCTCCGGGCGCCGGGTTGCAATCCTCATCGAACGCGCGTCCCTTGCAACTGAAGTCGCGACGCTTTACGCCAAAGCTTTTCGCCTCGGTGAGCTGGACTTGCCCACGCGACTGCGGGTCGAAGGCGAGCGCGCTGCTGCGCTACTCGCGCTGACGCGTGCCCGAATCGAGCGCCATGCCGCGGTTTCGCGTGCCAATCAATCTCTCGGACTTTTGCCATGAACACATTTTTTTCGAACCTATCGGCGACGCAAGTCAAGCGTCGATTCGCCGTCGTACCGATTGTTATGTCGGTCGCCTTATTCACCGCTACGGTGTTTGCGGGCGAAGGCCACGATCACGGAGAAGCCAAGCCTGCCGCCAGCGGCCCGGCACAACCGCGCTTCTCTGCGCAGTCAGATCTCTTTGATGCGGTGGGGATTCTCAGCAAGGATGAACTGGTCCTCTACGTCGACCGCGCTGGAAGTAACGAGCCCGTGCTCAACGCCAGCATCGAGTTGGAAAGCACAGGCGTCAAAGCCATCGGCAAATTTGAAGCGACGCTCGGTGAGTACCACTTCGACTCAAAGGCGTTCGCCAAAGATGGCGCGTATCCAATCACGCTGACCATTCGCGCCGGGCAGGATAACGATTTGCTAACAGCAGATTTGGATGTGCATCGCAATGCTGCCACCGATCCGACTGCGCCTTCCCCCAGGTGGGCGGCATGGATCGCATGGGTCGTTGGCGGCTTGGTGCTGCTCGCGTTGGTCTTCGTTGCCGGTCGACGATTGTTGTCGATGCGCCGCAACCGGATCGCTCGCATGGGAGTCGCACTATGAACTACCGAGTACTCACCACGTTGTTGCTCGTTGCCTCGCTTGCCTACGTTGCACCCATGCACGCAGGCGACGGCCACGATCACGGCGAGAGCGCAACGGCTGCCGCCACAGGTGGCCCGAAACGGCAACCTGATGGCAGCGTATTTCTACCGAAACCGGCGCAGCGCCAGCTCGCTATTCGCACGATGGTAACTACTGAGGCTGAACTGCCGCGCACGGTCGAGCTAGGCGGCAAAGTCGTTATGGATCCGAATGCGGGCGGCAGGGTGCAGCCAACGATGGCCGGACGCATCGAACCCGGTCCGCGCGGCTTGCCGAGTGCGGGGCAGAGTGTACGCAAGGGAGAAGTCCTCGCCTATGTCATTCCCTCTTCAGGCCAGATTGAGCGAGCGAATCAAACCGCACAAATCGCAGAGCTTCGCGCCACAAAATCGTTAGCCGAGAAACGGCTGGCTCGCCAGAAAGACCTGGCCGACACCATTCCGCGCAAAGAAATCGATGCCACCGAAAGCGAGATTGTGAGCGTCAGCGCGCGCATCACCGCGCTATCCGGCGGACTCAACAATCGCGACACACTCGTCGCTCCGGTAAGTGGCGTGATCGCAACGGCTAACGTTGTGGCGGGCCAAGTCGTCGATGCGCGAGAACTCCTGTTTGAAGTCGTTGATCCGAGTCGTCTGCGGATTGAGGCACTCGCGTTTGACAGCGCTATTGCCAACGACGTTGGCAATGCCTCGGTGGCCGTCGGCGACAAGCGGGTTGCGCTCACGTTCATTGGCGCGACGCGCAGCCTGCGTGAACAGGCGCTGCCGCTCGCGTTTCGGGCGTCTGAGCCGACACTGGCAGCATTCGCTGGCTTCGTGATCGGGCAACCGGTGCGCGTATTTGTGCAGAGCAAAACTAAAGTGAAAGCCATCGCTGTGCCCGCCGCGTCGCTACTTAAAAATCCATCGAATCAAATCATCGTCTGGATCAAAACTGCGCCAGAACGATTTGAGCCGCGCGTCGTAACGACCGAGCCACTGGACGGTGTCACCGTCGCCGTTACCAGCGGACTTAAAGTCGGTGATCGCGTAGGGACACAAGGCGCATCGTTGATCAATCAAGTGCGCTAGGTGGAGCATCACGATGTTTAATTGGCTCCTGCACAGCAGTCTGGCGAATCGGCTGCTCGTACTGATCGTGGCTACAGTGATGATGGCTTACGGCGCGTTCACGCTCACACGCACACCGGTCGACGTCTTCCCTGATCTCAACAAGCCGACGGTGACCTTGATGACTGAAGCGGGCGGTATGGCCGCTGAAGAGGTCGAACAGCTCATTACCTTTCCGCTGGAAACGACGATGAATGGTTTGCCGGGAGTGGAGAGCGTGCGCTCGGTGTCCAGCGCGGGGCTCTCACTTGTGTACGTCACCTTTGACTGGAGCACTGAAATTTTTCGTGCCCGACAATTGGTCGGTGAACGGCTGACTTCGATCGGAGAAGGTTTGCCCGCTGGCGTGACTCCGCACATGGGGCCGATCAGCTCGATCATGGGCGAGATCATGCAGATCGCGATTCCGATCAACAGCAAAAAGATCACGCCGATGGCCGTGCGCGAGTACGCCGATTGGGTCATGCGACCGCGTCTGATGGCGATTCCCGGCGTCGCGCAGGTGATCCCGATTGGCGGCGAAGTACGACAGTTTCAGGTGCAGCCGAATACGACGCGCATGGCTGAACTTTTAATCACGCATGAGCAATTGGCGCAGGCACTTAAAGGTTTTTCCAGCAACACGTCGGGCGGATTTCTGGAACTCAATGGGCGTGAATATTTGATTCGTCATTTGGGGCGAACCTCAAAACTCGATGACCTAAAAAATCTCGCCTTGACGGCAAAGAACGGACAGCCGGTGCTGCTTCGCCAGATTGCGGAGGTCACGTTTGCAGCAGCGCTCAAACGCGGTGACGCGGGCTTTGAGGGCAAGCCAGCCGTCATTCTTGGAATTCAGAAGCAGCCGACCGCAGACACGATTGGCGTCACGCGCACTATCGAGGCCGCGCTGGGTGATCTGCAACGCACACTACCCGCCGGTATGGAAGCGCCACGCGTGACGTTCCGGCAGGCAACCTTCATTGAATCGTCGGTGAGCACGCTGCAAGGCAAGTTGATCGGTGCCAGCCTCTTCGTCGCGGTGATCCTGTTTGCCTTCCTTGGCAACGTGCGCACCACGGTGATTGCGCTGGTAGCGATACCGGTGTCGATTTTGGCCACTGCACTGGTGTTTCGCCATTTTGGCTTGTCAATCAACACGATGACGCTGGGCGGTCTCGCGATTGCTATCGGTGGCCTCGTTGACGATGCGGTGGTTGATATAGAAAACGTGATGCGACGACTCAAGGTGGATCGTGCGAGGCATCCCGAGCATCGATTGAATCCGCTTCAGATTGTCGCAAAGTCTACGATGGAAGTGCGCTCGGCGATCCTTTACGCCACGGTCATCATCGTACTGGTATTTGTTCCGCTGTTTGCGCTACCCGGCATTGAAGGACGATTGTTCGTGCCGCTTGGCATCGCTTTTATCGTGTCCACGCTGGCGAGTCTCCTCGTGTCGGTAACGGTCACGCCAGTGCTTTCGTTCTACTTGTTGCCACGCATGAAATCCCTCGACCACGGCGATACGCGCATGTTGACATGGCTGAAAGCGCGCTACCGAAAGAGTCTCACTCGCGCGTTGAATCGTCCCTGGGCGGTGATAGTAGCGGCGGCAATCGCCATCGTCCTGGCAGGTGCAGCCGTGCCATTTTTTCCGACAACCTTTCTGCCGCCGTTTAACGAAGGCACACTGGTCGTAGGCATGCGCCTCAACCCGGGAGTCACATTGTCGGAGACGACAGCTCTCGCACGTCAGGCGGAGGTGTTGATCAAGCAGGTTCCCGAGGTGACACACGTCGGTAGGCGCTCAGGTCGTGCCGAACTCGACGAACATGCCGAGGGCGTGCATGTCAGCGAACTCGACGTCGGACTCAAGCCCTCCAATGAGATCAAGCGGCCGATGAGTGAAATATCAGCCGACATTCGCGCGCGGCTGATCAATCTTCCGGGCTCCATCGCGATTGGGCAGCCGATTTCGCACCGTATCGATCACATGCTCTCTGGCGTGCGCTCGCAAATCGCCATTAAGCTCTTCGGTGAGGACCTGGACACCTTGCGAGGGCAAGCCGAATCCTTGCGTGCGAAGCTCGTCAGCATTCCCGGACTCACCGATCTGGAGGTCGAGAAAATGGTGCTTGCACCGCAGATCAAGGTGCGCCTGGACTACGCCGCAGCCGCGCAATATGGTGTGCCTGCGCCGCAGATTCTGAGCACACTACAAGCGTTGGTCGAGGGCGAAAAAGTCGCACAAATCGTAGAAGATGGACGACGTTTCGCGCTGGTCGTGCGATTGCCGGAAACCGCACGCACGCTGGAAGGGCTCGGCAACATCCTGATTGAGACTCCACTCGGTCGTGTGCCGTTATCGAAACTGGCAACGATTGAAGATAGTGATGGCCCGAATCAAATTAGTCGTGATGACGGCAAACGGCGCATCGTGCTCTCGGCTAACGCACAAGGCCGAGCGCTCTCTGAAGTCGTTGCCGATATTCGCAAGGTGGTCAGCGAGTCGAAGCTGCCGGAAGGCTATTTCGTGACGCTGGGCGGGCAGTTTCAGGCCCAGGACGAGGCGTCACGTTTGATCGGCCTGCTGTCCATCGTATCGCTGACACTGATGTTTGTCGTGCTCTATAGCCGCTACCAATCCACGCGCTTGTCGCTCATCATCATGGTGAACATTCCGCTTGCCTTGGTGGGCGCGGTGGTGGGACTAAAAATATCGGGGCAACCGCTCTCGATTGCCGCACTGATCGGCTTTATCACGCTGGCGGGCATCTCGGTGCGCAACGGCATTATGAAGGTCAGTCACTACGTCAATTTGATGCGCTACGAGGGCGAGCACTTCGATCACCCGATGATCGTGCGCGGCTCATTGGAGCGGCTGGCCCCGGTGCTGATGACTGCGCTGGTGACCGCGTTTGCGCTTGCGCCGTTGTTGTTTGAGGCCGAACTGCCGGGTACGGAAATCCTGCATCCGGTGGCCGTCGTTATCTTCTCGGGCCTCATCAGCTCGACGCTGCTCGATACATTTTTGACCCCGGCCATGTTCTGGCTGTTTGGTCGACGTGATGCGGAGCGACTGGCTGCGCAAAGCGACGCCGAGGCGCTCTAACTTCCCACGCCCTTGAAATTACATCGAATTACATCACCCACAAAAGGAAACAACATGAAACCTAAATTCATTCTGATCGCCGCACTACTCGCCGCGTCACCACTCGCAAACGCCAGCAAAGATCACGATCATGCACCCAGGCACGGCGGAATCGTCACTCAAGTAAAGGAGATCGAGTACGAGTTGGTCGCGAAGCCCGACTTGATTCAGCTCTATGTTCGCGATCACGGAAAAGCCGTCGATGTCAGCAAAGCCGCAGCAAAACTAACGCTGCTGACTGGGGCAGATAAACAGGAAATCGAGCTGAAACCGGTAGATGGCAGACTTGAAGCGAAAGGCGCATTCAAGGTTGCGCCGGGTACGAAAGCGGTGGCCGCAGTGACGATTGCCACCAAGACCACGACGGCTCGATTCGCAATAAAGAAATGAAGCTAATGATTCGACGACGAACGAAAAAAAGCCCGCGTGACCTAAATCAGCGCGGGCTCGTCTGCAATCGTTGTAACCGGGATTTACATGTCTAGTGAAATCTTCTTCGCGTCCACCACGCGCTTCCACTTGGCAACTTCGCGCTTGACCGTCTCGGTAAATTGCTCCGGCGTGCTGGCGATCACGAACGCGCCGTTGTCCTCGAATTTTTTGATGGTGTCCGGGTCTTTCAGCACGGTCATTGATGCGTCGTAAATTTTCTTCGCGAT
>JBBRVM010000086.1:0-10212 GCA_038246865.1 Burkholderiales bacterium | reverse complement strand
TTGCCGCCCTCGCCCATCGCAGGGGTGCCAACCCCCGCCTCGAGTGGGCCGCGGGCAGTCCCGGCCCGCCAATGGGCGGGCATGGACTGCGCGACTTCAAGCCAACGCTTGAGCGTTGGCTCGCTAATCCTTGTTGTGCGAGCGACATCCTCCAATGCAAGACTCTCCGGCGGTAACAACCTTGCGACCGCTCTGTCTTTAAATGCTTGTCCGTATCGTGCCACTGTTGTCCTTCATCTGCGCCTCCCACTGCGTTTCTATTGAGGCGACATCTATTCTGACGTGGGGGGGCTGACTTCAACGACAAACGTGAGGCTTATTACGAGGCCCTCGGTCTGCCCGCAGACGCCGAGCAGTTCATACGCGGTTTGCAGGCAACACTGGCGAATGCGTTGACCACACTCAATCGAAACTTACCCGGCAATCCGCGCGTGGTGCTTCGCGCCACTGGCAAGAATAGGATTGGTCTGACACCGCTTGATGCGCAGCCTGATCCGATGAACCTACAGCGGCTAAAGGCCGAAGTATTTAAGCGCTGGTCGTCGACGGGGCTGCTCGACGTGTTCAAGGAAGCCGATATTCGTGTTGGGTTCAGCGAGGCGTTTCATAGTGCCAGCACGCGCGAGGTCATTGATCGGGAGACCTTGCAGCGCCGCCTTTTGCTTTGCCTCTACGGTCTCGGCACGAATACCGGACTCAAGCGTGTATTAACCCCAGCGCACGCCACCACCTACAAAGAACTTCGCTACGTGCGGGAACGCTTCGTGCGCAAGGACGCAGTTCGTGACGCGATCCGGCGTGTGGTGAACGCCACGTTTGCCGCGCGCCAGACCGCCATCTGGGGGCATGGTAGCACCGCCTGTGCGTCAGATTCAAAAAAGTTCGGCGCTTGGGATCAGAATCTGATGACCGAATGGCACGTTCTCTATGGCGGTCGCGGCGTGATGATCTACTGGCACGTTGAGCGCAAATCGGTTTGCATTTACTCTCAACTCAAACGCTGTTCATCCTCCGAAGTCGCCGCAATGATCGAAGGTGCATTGCGGCACGAAACCGAGATGGACGTGCAGAGCCACTACACCGACAGCCATGGCCAGAGCGAGGTCGGATTTGCCTTTTGTCACTTGCTGGGATTTGATTTATTGCCACGCCTGAAGGCGATCGCGTCGCAGAAACTCTACCTGCCAAGTGCGGGCAGTGCGGGTCAATACGCCAATCTCCAATCGGTATTGACACGTCCAATCAATTGGGACTTGATTCGCCAGCAGTATGATGAGATGGTCAAATACGCCACCGCGCTGCGGCTGGGAACAGCGGAGGCGGAATCCATTTTGCGTCGCTTCCAGCGCAGCAACCGACAACATCCCACGTATCAGGCGGTGGCGGAGCTGGGCAAAGCCGTCAAGACCGTGTTCCTATGCCGGTATTTGGATTCGGAAGCACTTCGGCGCGAAATACATGAAGGGCTCAACGTTGTCGAAAACTGGAACAGCGCGAACAGCTTTATTTTCTTTGGCAAGGGCGGTGAGGTCGCCAGTAATCAGCTCGAAGATCAGGAGCTCTCCGTGCTGGCCCTGCACTTGTTGCAGCTCTGTTTGGTTTACGTCAACACGCTGCTGATCCAACGCGTGCTCTCCGAGCCCGAGTGGTGGCAAATCATGCAGACCGAAGACTTCCGAGCGCTATCGCCGTTGATCTACACCCACATCAATCCGTATGGGCGCTTTGATCTGGATATGGACAAACGAATGCCGATTGAAGCGATGGCAGCATGATCGCGATGGAATCTACCAATAGGGCCTGCCCCAGGTGATCGGTTGGACACGCGCACGCCCACAGGCAAGCTCATGCTGACGGTGCTCCGCAGCGTTGCGCAGTTCGAGCGCGAGATTATGCTGGAGCGCCAGCGCGAAGGTGTGGCCAAGGCGAAAGCGGCGGGAAAGTACAAAGGCCGAAAACCCATTTCGTCCGACCGACGAGGCGCAGTGTTGCAATTGCCAACGTTGGGAACCACCCAAGCCAGCATTGCTCGGCAGTTGAGCTTGGGGGACGCTTCCGTCTATCGCGTTCTAGCGGCCAATCGACCTGAGCAGCCGGGGGACAACCCCGTTGATCAATGAACCAAAAAAGCCAAATGGCACTTTCGTCGGCTATGTGGTCACTACCCCTATTTCAATGGATAGAGCTTCGTGGACGTAACCCAAGGCAAAGGCAGTGTCGGCTTGGTCGCAAGCAGACGGTCAATTCCGTTACCCAGGGCGGCGCGCCACTTCGGCCCACGATTCATTGCGTCCTCATACGCAGCCACAATTTGCGAGGGTGACCGCTCCGCATAAAAGCTAATCAACGAGGCTGCTTGCGCTACGTCTTTGTTCGCTTTGTTCGCGAATGTGCCGCTGCGAATGCCGCTGACGATGAGCTTATGAATTGCGATTCGTGCGGGATCGGGAACGCTCACTAGACACGGCTCGCCTACGCGCGAAAAGATGGCTGCCTGTTGCACGCCTTCCATCGAAAACTCCATGTAGCGTAGCGCCTGAAACTGCGCGTTGAACGCGGGAATCATCACCAGATCTTTACCGGATCGATCCATGGGCGTTACAAAATCGAGCCGAAAACTGGGGTCATCCGGGTGAATCCAGCTGCCGCCCAGTACACCATCGAGACTGTTGGCGGGTGCGAAACCCATTTCGAGCGCGCTGATCGCGTCATTTAAATCGAGCTTCGCATTCGATGCCAGTGCCACGGAGAGACTTTTGCCCGCAGGCGCAAAATCGAGATCCTGCGTGCGTTCTGAGCCACCCCAGCGAACACCCAGCATGTTGCCTGCGGCGATAAAAGCATGGGTGCCAATGAGGATGCCACCCGCGCGAAAAAGTCCTTCGTCAGCGAGTTTGTTTATGATTCTGAGGTGCCCCGGGGTCACGGTTTCACAGCCGAGCGCGGCCGCATGTGAGGCGAGCGCCGCCAGCTGTCGGTTCGCCTGCGAGTCTTTGGCAAGCTTTGATTGGCGAGCCTCGATTAACGTCTGTAGGCGCTCGCTGTGTGGCCCCAGATAAACCTGTTTGATTGATCCATCTAGCAGTCGTGATTGGTAGTACCAATAGTCCTTGCCGCGAATGGATTTGCGGTTGAACGAGCCTGGAACGTCGGCCACACAGCGTAAAACTGAAGCGGCTTGCAACGAGTCTACGAGTTCTGAGTAGGCTGTTTGGGCGACCACACTTAAGTCAGTGTACATAAAGTTATACTACCGTTTCTATTTCCGTAGTATAACGCGTGGTCAGGAGCGTGACATGCCTGCCAATCCGCTCAGTGCAGCTGGGCTGCCCACATCACGAGACGCGCGGCCTTCCTCTCGTTACATCTTCTCGGGGTCGAGAATTGAATTGTCTGGTCGGCACTCTGGGCCACCACGGATCGCCTGTGCCGATTTTGACGCGGCTAATAGTTTAATCACTCTACCGACCAAAAACTGACCACCCTTCAGTTCGACACGAACGTCTCCGCACGAGCATCCGGGCGAACGGCGGGTGGTCAACGAAATATCGGATTGAGCCGTTTCG
Source organism: Burkholderiales bacterium (assembly GCA_038246865.1). GTDB lineage: Bacteria > Pseudomonadota > Gammaproteobacteria > Burkholderiales > Casimicrobiaceae > Casimicrobium. Next base: position 6,646 of record JBBRVM010000086.1, on the reverse strand, counting down.
ATGTTCTGTTCAGTTATGGCAAGTTGCGTTACGCTGTAACGACTGGCAAGGCGATCAAGGGAGAGTTTTTGCATTCATGTTGATGATGAGATTCAAGCGCTGCCCCGGCCTGTCGTCATCCTGCAAGTAGCTAATACTGGCCACCCAGAACCAGTTCGCAATGGCTTTGCGCCCAATCCGGCGAATGTCCGCAAACACGACCAAATGATCGATACCTGAAGGTCAATCGAAGTGGGCGAAATCGCCTCATATTTTGTTTCCCGAAAGATTTGCAATTTTTGGAAACCTCAGTAGACTCGTTGAAACCTCCACTTTTCTTCGTTTGGCTGTCATGATTCCGCAGACCACACCCGACAGGTACCTCGCCGGTACCGCCGCGCTCTCAGTACCCACGGAGGAGGGCGACGTGGCTGACTGGCATTTCGATGCGGCCTTTCTCCGTGAAGGCACACGCTTTCGTGTCGCCGGGGCCAACTTCCCAAGTACCAGCAATCTCTTGGGCCGCTTTGGCATCCGCGAATGCTCCGACGTGCTGCGAGCTCGTGCAGTGCCGCTGCCCGCTGACAAACCCTTCTACGCGGCCACCTACCCCCGCGCCGTGCTTCATCTGCTGCTGACGACCACGGCTGATCACAAGCAACCCGCATTTTTGCAAGCGAGTGACATCTTGGAAGAGGGCGATTTGCAATTGGTGCTCGACCAGCTCGACGCCGTTCGCGCGAGGATCGTTGATCCAGAACAACTGCGCCTTATTGAGGCATGGATGCGTAACCAATCGCTCGATCAGGCTACTTAAATAGCCCTCTAATCTGCGCGCCTTCGCAAACTATTTTTCTCACCGTTTCTCCCTTGGACACACCTTCATCATCATCGCAAGCAACAACGCCTGTATCTGCGCATTACCCGATAAGCACGCCTGAGCTTGCTGCTAAATTTGCGCGCGCCGATGAACTGCGTGACGCCATTGAGGCAAAGAAGCGCAATGACGATTCACTTTGGGAAACTATCGTCAACCGGCTTCGTACCGACTGGACGTACCACTCGAACGGCATTGAAGGCAGCACACTGTCGCGAGGTGAAACACACTTTTTCCTCTCCGAAGGACTCACGGTCGAAGGCAAACCGTTCAAGGACTTTGTCGACGCAAAAAATCACGCCGAAGCGATTGATCTGCTCTTTGATGTCGTCGCAAATAAGCAACCTATCACCCAAAGCTTCATCAAGGAAATCAACGCGCTCATCCTGCGGGGCGTCGAATTCACCCCGGCAAAAAACAGCCTTGGCCAACGTGTAAAAAAGAAGGCACACCCCGGCGAATACAAGCGCGAACCCAATCACGTAGAACAACCCGACGGCACGATTCATTCGTATGTCGAGCCCATTCACGTCAACGACGAAATGGAAGCCCTGGTCAACTGGATCACCGCCTCCCTAACTTCATCACACGCGATTCACGTCGCTGCGGTCGCGCACTACAACATGGTACGCATTCATCCGTTTGATGATGGCAACGGTCGGGGTGCTCGCATCCTGATGAATCTCATCTTGATGCACAAAGGCTACTTCCCAGCGGTGGTACGCCTCGAAACCAAACGGCGATACCTCGAAGCTCTGGCCGTGGCGGATGGCGGCGACGTTGCACCCTTCATCAACTTCATCAGCGACGCAGTCATCACCACCGAAGCATCGGTGTTGGATGTTCTCGACAAACGTCATTCGCACCTTTAACCCCGCCCTCTATGTCAACTTCATTCGCAGCTTCAAGTTCCCTAGCTTCACTCAAAGCGGTACGCACCGGCGCGAATGCACGCGTGGTCGTGGTCAAAAATGAGCCGTCAGCGGATCTCCGCGATAGCCTCGCTTGGCGGATGCGCGAATACCTCACCACCTTTGCCACCGGTACGGCGAGCACACTACAGGCGAAAGCGGCTGACCTCGAACACTTCTATCGATTCTTCCCGTGGGCCTACGGGGACATCAGTGCCCGCAATTCCATCGACCACGCGAACGATTCTGCGCTGAGCGATCCGCACGTTCGCAAATGGACTCGCGCAACGAGCAATGCCTACCTGCAACACCTCGACAAAGAAATCAGCACCAAACCCCACGGACGCAAAAAAGCCGATGATGCGCGATGGGCTGTAAGCGTAAGAACAAACCGATTGACCAACTGCGCACCTTGGTTGTTCGGTGCCGTCGACAAGGAGCAAGTTAGCGTACTTGAGGCAACCGGGCCTATGCTCGCGATGAACGGTCAAGGTTCCGCTATCGATCGAATCCGCAAACGGCTCAGCGAGACATCGAAACGCAAGCCGCTTGCAAATTGGTTTATTTAGGCGAGGATCGATCCCCGCAGGTTTAGCGCTCTTTATCCCGACGCCGGGTGCCATTCACGCTGGGCAGATGTTGGGGTGATCTCGGTTTTGGTGCATTTTGTGGCGCGTGTCCGTCGCCAGCATCGTCGCAGTAGCATTGAGCAGCCGGATCGAGCCGACAAAGGCGCCGTCGAGACCGACAGAAGGGAGGTGTCAGATGTCCACCTATCACCGACGTTTCGTCGGTGCTACGCAGCTACCCAAACTCTTGTCCGAGTTCGACGTAGAGCATTTTTTCCGGCTTTTGCCAGACGATGTGACCGCCATTCGCGAGCGATTTCGAGCTGATCGCCGCCTCGGTCCAGCGCTTCAACTAGTCGTCTTGCGAGCCACAGGAAGGCCGCTGGATAGGGTCTCTGCGGTTCCCAAGACGCTATTGCGTCACTTGTCAGACGCGCTCAACTTAGCCAACACGAGTATCGCCTCGCTCAGATCGATCTACGAGCGTCGCGAGACCTTGTACGACCACCAAAAGTGGGCACGAGATCGGGCAGGGCTTGAAGTCGCCGACGATGCCGAGCTGAATGATCTGCAAATGGCTTTGACAGAATTCGCAAAAAACGCCGCGTCCGTTCACGATTTGGTTGACCAGGCGATGCAATGGCTTTTCGACAAGAACGTGTTGATTCCTGCGGATCGGACCTTGCGCGACCTGGCCCGTGTTGCCTACGCCCATGTCGAAAAAGCCGCGATAGCCGCTATCAAGAAAGTGGTGAACCACGCCACCTTGCTCAATTGCCACGCCGCGCTTTACGAACAACGAGGTGACGTGACCGTGTTGGAATGGCTAAAGACCGCGGTGGGCCGACACGGACCCACCACGCTTGCTGAGGCGACAGAAAAAATCGCGTTCCTAAAGGCGCTCGGCGTGCACTCGTGGAATCTCGACTCCATCACGGCAGCTCGACAACGCGCCTACGTCCAAGCCACTGGCCGGTCGGCCACCTTCGGACTCGAAACGTCGAAAAGACGACGCTCAAGTTCTTGAAATCGTCAGCTTCCTGCGGGTGACCTTGTTCGAACTGACGGACAGCACCTTATACGTCGCCGCGCGCCGCATCAGCGACTTGGTGCGCCGTGCCTCCGATAAAACTCGAACCGCGCGGATCAAATCCGCCGTTCTGTTCCGTGAACAGCTGGCGGACATTCGATCCATCATTCGCGGGGAGGACCTGAGCCCACAGCAAAAGCTCGATGCAATTGATGCCTTGGTGGAAGCTGGCATCACCGCTACGGACGCGAGCCATGCCGCCCGAGTCAGGGAAACGCTTGTTGATGAGCCCGTCGGCGTTCGCAAACTCCTGACCGCCCTATCCGGACTAGAAATCCACGGCCAGCCGTTAGAGAAGCCACTACGGCAGCTCGACGCACTCCGTAAGCTCCATGATGCCAAAGCCACCGAATTGCCGGTTGATTTCGATATTTCATCGGCAGACCGCAAGTGGCAAGCGCTGCTGAATCAATCAGATCGAAAGCGAGCGCTGCGCGCCTTCGAGGCCTGCACGATGCTGTCCGTTCGCAAAGGACTGCGTTCGGGCCGACTTTGGATTGATCACAGCTTCGCGTTCAAGGATCGGGAACAGATGCTCATTCCCGTCGATGAGTGGAACCGGGATCGAACCCGCTTCGCGGGACTGCTGGGCCTGCCCCTCACCGCCGACGAGTTCCTGAAACCGCTGTTGGCCAACATTGAGGCGGGGCTGACTGCTGTCGCTGAAGCCAAAACGCTGGGCAAGCTAGAGATTGACGCGGCGGGAAGCCTGCACCTGCCAGCATTGGAGGCGCTCCCGGACGAACCGGACGCGCGACGAACCCGCGACGCGCTATCGACTGCCATCGGACACGTGCAGCTCCCCGATCTACTGCTGCAGGCCGATGCCGATATCAATTTCAGTGAAGCGCTCCTGGGCCGTAAGGCCACAAGTGTTGAAGAATTGATTGCGCTTTACGGTGGCATGATTGCCCACGGTACAGAAAACGATGCCAAGGGCGTAGCCGCGATGATTCCTCAGCTGCAGCCGAGCCAGGTCACCGCAGCGATGCGGACGCTGGAGGCCCGAGGACGGCTGCGCCGGGCCAATGATCGTGTCGTTGATTTTCAGAAAAAGATTCCGATCGCAGAACTCTGGGGGCGGGGTGACAAGGCCTCCGCCGATATGATGGCGCTGGATGCCTCACGGCACCTCTACAACGCTCGCGTGGACCCACGCCGCCGGACGTTCGCGGCAGGCATCTACACCCATGTGCTTGACCGCTACGGCGTGATTTATGATCAGCCCATCGTACTCAACGAGCGGCAAGGCGGCGCGGCGGTTGAGGGTGTCGAACGCCACAACACCGATGGCGAAGAGCGCGTGCGCTTGTCGCTTCTGGCCGTCGATACTCATGGTTACACCAACGCAACGATGACAATTGCCAAGCTGCTTGGCTTCGACTTGTGCCCGCAACTTCGAAATCTCACGGAACGCAAACTACATCTGCCGCAGGGGGCGAAGGTGCCCGACGGTATTGAGTGCGTAACGGTCGCTGGCGTATCGCTCAAAGCGATTACTCAGCAGTGGGATGAACTGCTGCGCTTAATAGCCTCGATCCGCACTGGCAGAGTGAGTCCCGCCGTCGCAATTCAGCGGCTCGGCAGCGCTGCCCAGGGAGATCCGATACAGCGCGCCGCCGATCAACTCGGACGACTGCTGAGAACGTTGTTCCTGTGCGATTTCTTAACCAATCGAGATTTCAGAAGCGAGATCCACACGCTCCTCAATCGGGGCGAATCGGTCCATCAATTGCAACGCGCGATCTACTACGGAAAAATTGCCCATGATCGGGGTCGGCGGCCAGATGAAATGAAGGCCATTTCTGGTAGCCACGCTTTGTTGACCAATATCGTGCTCGCGTGGAACACCTCGCACATGCAGTTGGTGGTTGACCGCTGGCGCAAACAAGGCGAAACAGTCGACGATACCTGGCTACGGCGCGTCGGACCGGTGGGCTTCGGTCACATTAACTTTAGAGGAACATTTCTGTTCGGTGCCGGTCGCTATGCCGATGCCCTTATTCAGCGAACACCGGCCGTTCGCGTGCAGAAATCCGTCTGACATATAGTGCAAATGCCTGCGCCGATGCAGGCCTTAAGGCGATGTCACTTCGAGTACTGTTAGGTGGCTTGCTCGAAGGTAGTTTGAAGAACGCTTGCGACTATCGTTTCGGATCGGGCAGCAACTCCGAAGACTTGCCAATCATGTTGCGATTGATTGAGCCTACGAGCGATTCAATGGGACGCGGTGCAGTACATGAAATCGTCATAGCTGTGATGCGCGAAACGGCAGATCGCCTGCGAAAACAAGCTCTGGAATTGGCAGGCATGGCCGCTCAGATCGAGAGAGCAGCAACTCACTGGTTGCGACGCACCGCAGGCATACATCAAAGCGACGGGATCGATTTGAAAATTGTTCGCGACACTCTGGGCCAGGCCCACATCGCTACCAACAACATCTACCTCCGTTCGGAGGACTATGCGCGACATGGCGCAACGTCAGCTCGGCATCGCGTGGGCTGCAGTGCGCGAGTAATCCAACTTACCGCAACAAATTTCACGAAAACCCAGAAACGACCCTTACCGCTCGTTTGATAATGCTTTGAAAGTAAGAGACTTTTTTTACTCAAGCGCCACAAAATGCATGAAAACCTAGATCACCCCGATCTGGCGAAGCAACACGGGATATTGGCGTATTCGTCGAACTACACCCTGTACGGCGACATGAGCAATCGCGTCAGTGAGGTACTTCGGGATTTCTGCCCCGATATCGAGGTGTACAGCATTGATGAATCTTTCCTCCGAGTCGAACGTGTCGCACACCTCTACGGCGGCACGCTTGCGCTTGGGGTGCAGATGCGAAACCGTATCAAGCAGTGGACCGGGTTGCCGGTGTGTGCAGGGTTTGGATCCAGTAAGACTCGCGCGAAACTTGCCAACCACCTCGCCAAAAAGAACGCATGCTTCGCAGGGGTGTGCGACTTGGAAGCGATGCCCGTTCCAGATCAGATGGTGTGGATGAAACAAGTGCCTGTCGGCGAGGTATGGGGCATTGGTCGTCGAATTTCAGAGCGGTTAGCCGCGATGAACATCCACACGGTTTCACACCTCGTTGAGACTGACCCGAAGGCGTTGCGGAAGCAGTTCGGCGTGGTGGTCGAGCGAACCGCGAACGAGCTGCGCGGCCTGTCCTGTTTGGCACTGGAAGAGGTGGCACCTGCCAAACAGCAAATCATCG
>JBBRVM010000085.1:0-10244 GCA_038246865.1 Burkholderiales bacterium | reverse complement strand
GTTGTAAAACGTAGCACCATCCATGCGAATGTGATCCGCCATCAACGAGGCGATCAGCAGCCAGACTAGCAAGCCCAAGCCCGCACCCGATGACACCGTGAAAAAGATAACGGAGAGCGCGGGTTTCATGGTTCGAGCCGCAACCCCTCTGCCTCCGGGGGAGAGGGGAGAAAACGGGTGCCGTCTTTCATAGCTGAATCAGACGATTTACGAACGCTTTCGCCTTGTCGCTCAAACCAGCGCGAATCGGCAATTCAATTTTGATTTCGACCGGCTTACGCGGCGACAGATACGCGTTGGTCGGCTTGTAACCCAGGTCGTCGAGCATCGATTGTTGGCCCCGCGACGCCGCCAGCAGAGACACTTTTGATTGTGGATCGTCGAAGTCACCAAAGTGTCTGGCATGCGTTGGGCAGGCCAGCACGCAAGCGGGTTGACGATCCTCAACAGCCAGTTGTTCGTCGTAGATCCGATCAACGCAGAGCGTGCATTTCTTCATGACACCCGCGTCTTCGTCCAGTTCGCGAGCGCCATACGGGCAGGCCCATGCGCAATAGTTGCAGCCCATGCAGCGACTTGGATCGACAAGCACGATGCCGTCTTCGGCGCGCTTGTAGCTGGCGCCGGTGGGGCAGACCGTGACGCAATGCGCATCGATGCAATGCAGGCAGCTCATGGGAACGTTGACCGTTTTTGAGAGCGGTTCGTGTGCGCCAGAATCAGACTTTGAGCCGCAACGATGCGGTGAGTAAGTCGGATCGCCTTCAATTTCGTAGCTGCGAATCCGGTTGTACCAGGTGCCGCTCGGCGCCTTGCCGTACGCGTCGTAGTCCGGCGCACCGCCCATCAGCGATTGGCCGTTCCACTCCTTGCAGGCAACCGCGCATGCGTGGCAGCCAACGCAGGTGTCGAGGTCGATGGCGAGGCCTAGGCGCATAGCCGAATTTCCTGCTGTGTCATTGTCCGAACTCCAGTTTTGGCCATACGCCGGTTTCATTCGCCTTACGAATACGCACACGCAGGTCGTACCACGCGGCTTGCCCGGTGATCGGATCGCTGTTGGAGAAACGCTCGCCACTTCTGGCGCGTGTGCTCTCGGAAATCAGGTGATTGAGCAGGAAACCGACAGTGGCTTCTGGCGCGTTTTTCTCAAGCCCCCATGCCTCACTCATCTTGCCGATCGCGTTCCACGTCCAGACGGTGTTCGCCTCAACGCCTTCCATGGTTTTCATCTGGCACCGAATCTTTCCATTGGGTGATTCGAGCCAAACCCAATCGAGATCATTGAGTCCGAGTTCGCGTGCTTTGCTCGTTGCGACATACAAATAGTTCTGCGAAATGATTTGGCGCAGCCATGCGTTTTGCGAATCCCATGAGTGGTACATCATCATGGGGCGTTGGGTGATGGCGTGGAGTGGGTAGGCGTCTCGAGCCCCTCTCCCTTGAGGGGAAAGGGGTTGGGGAGAGGGTGGCCGTGGCTGAAACGCCAAACGTGAATCCTCGTCGTCCGTTTCCCCCTCTCCCCCAGCCCCTCCCCCACCGGGGGGGAGGGGAGAAAACGGCGAATACCAACACGGCAACGGATCAAAATACGCCGTCAGTCGAGCCTTGTCGACCTCGCGCGTTGGCTGCGGCCCGTCATACAAACCTTGCCCCGCTAACCGAAATTTTTGCAACGGTTCCGAGTAAAGTTGCGCGATGATCGGATCGGGTTTGGGGATGAACGCTGCATCTGCCGCGGCCTGCAAATAATCGCGATTGACGCCGCGCATCCAGCGTTGATTTTCTGGCCAGTGATGAGCGAAGAAACTCTCGGCCTTGATGTAGTCCTGCCACTGATTCGGGTTGGGTTCACCGCGGAGTGATTTCTCGCCATCTTTGCCGCGAAAACCACCGAGGAAACCGATGCCCGGAGCGCGTTCGTAGTTGACGATGAAGTCGGTGTAGCCAGCGAACTTTTTCTCACCATCGGGCGTAACGAACGCCGGGAATTTGAGGCGCGTTGCAAGATCAACGAGAACATCCTGCCACGGTCTTACATCACGATCCAGCGGCAAAATCGGATGACGAATTGCGTCGGCCGCTGCGTCGGGTTCACTGATCGGGCGGTCGAGAAAACTGATCGCGTCGTAGCGTTCGAGGTAGGTCGTGTCCGGCAACACGAGATCGGCGAATCGAACCATTTCGGAATCAAACGCGTCGGCAACGACCAGGAACGGAATTTTGTGATTGCCTGCCTCGTCTTTGGCTCTCAACATGCCTTGGGTTTCAGCCGTGTTCATCGCGCTGTTCCACGCCATGTTCGCCATGAACAGGATCAGCGTGTCGATTTCGTACGGATCGCCGTCAACCGCGTTTTTGATCACGGCATGCATCATCCCGTGCGCTGCGAGCGGTGCTTCCCACGAATATGCTTTGTCGAGGCGCAACGCGTTGCCTTGCGCGTCGAGCGCAAGTTCTTCGGGACGTGTCGGAAAACCGAGCGGTGTTTTTGAAAGTGCAGTGTTCGGCGCGTTGATCAGACTCGCGTCATTCTCCGGCAACTGCGCCGGCGGAATCGGGCGAGGGAAGGGCGCTTTGCTGCGGAAATTACCTGGCCCATCAAGCGCACCGATGAGCATTTGAATGAGGTGCAGCGACCGGCACGTCTGAAAGCCGTTGGCATGCGCGCTGATGCCGCGCATCGCGTAGAACGCGACGGGCCGACCGACGACCTTGTCGTGGACGTTTCCGTAAATGTCTGTCCAATCGCACTTTACTTCGATGGTTTCCTTGAAAGCAACGTGTGCGATTTCAGCGGCGATGCGGCGAATCTGTTCGGCGGGAACACCGCAGCGGGAGGCGACGGATTCGGGTGCGTAGTCTTGGCTTGTGTAGCGCTCAAGAATGAGCGACATCACAGTGCGGGCGGTTCGAGCCCCTCCCCCTTGAGGGGGGAGGGGTTGGGGAGAGGGTGACGGTTGCGCGGAGAGTGCGGTTTGATTTGTAATTCCACCGTCACCCTCTCCCCTAGCCCCTCTCCCCTCAAGGGCGAGGGGGACAGAACCACTCCAATTAAGCGCAGGCGCAACTCCCTTTTCCATCCGCTTCGGCGACTGCGAATTCTGATCCCACACCAGCGGTTTGCCCTCCGCGTCACGCAGAAACAAGCCATCCTGCGACGTCCCCGGCGCATCAATCACGAGCCACGGCGCATTGGTATACCGTGCCAAATACTCGTGATCGATCTGATCGTTCAACAAGAGCTCATGCACGATGGCGAGCGCAAACAGGCCGTCGGTGCCGGGCCGGATCGGAACCCATTCATCGGCAATCGCGCTGTAGCCGGTGCGCACCGGATTGACGGAAACAAACTTCGCGCCGCGTGATTTGAGTTTGTCGAGACCGATTTTGATCGGGTTGCTGGAGTGATCTTCCGCCACACCCCAGAGCACAAAATATTTCGCACGATCCCAGTCCGGCGCGCCAAATTCCCAGAACGAATAGCCGATGGAATACAGGCCCGCTGCAGCCATGTTGACCGAGCAAAATCCGCCGTGTGCGGCCCAGTTCGGGGTGCCAAATTGCTGCGCCCATAAACCGGTGAGCGCCTGCATCTGATCACGTCCAGTGAAGAAGGCCAACTTCTTCGGATCGGTCGCGCGGATATGCGCCAGGCGTTTGGTCAGCAGATCCAGCGCATCGTCCCACGAGATCGGATCGTAGATGCCATCGCCACGCTCGGTGCCGGGGCGGCGAATCATCGGGTGCTGCAGCTTCGCTTTCGAATACTGCTTCATGATGCCCGCGCTGCCCTTGGCGCAGAGCACACCCTGATTCACGAGGTGATTCCTGTTGCCCTGAATGAAGCGGACGTGCGGTTTTCCATCACGCTCCTCGGTCGTCACATTGATGCCGCAGCGACAGGCGCACATGTAGCAGGTGGTGTGGTGCACCGTCTGAAGGCTTCGGTCTTCAAACAGGACGGGCCGTTCGCCGGCGGGCGTCAGTGGAGTCGTAGTCGGGCGGAAGGAAGGAGGCAAAGTGAGGAGCGTGGATTACCGCGAGTTGCTGTGCAGGAAATGCCCGACCATTTTGCCCGAGTCATACATATGAGTTGACAGTGATGCAGCATTTATGAAACCCGGGGTTTCATAAATGCTTGCTGGAGCGACGAAATTTATGGGCGGTCACTGCGCCATCAAAATCGAGCCGTTTACCGTCAACGACAGCGTCACTTTGCCGCCTTCGATAGCCATTGGCTCAGCGTCAGCAGCAGGCGCAGCGGCCGCACGCATCGCGAACACTTTTGGCTGTATCGGTCGGGCGTCGCCGGTGATGCTGCCGAGATTGACTTCGCGCAAGGTGTATTTGCCGAATCCAAACGCGCGGCTCGCGGTTTGTGCCTTGCTGCGGAAGGCTGCGATGCCACGCTCAATCAGCGCCTGCTCTTCGCGATCGCGCAACTCGCGCGACAGCTCGAAACCTGAGCCGACGATCATCAATTTTTGTTGCGCAAGTTTGCCTGCAAGGGTTCCGAGCACGGCGAAGTCTTTGCCTTTCAAAATCAATTCAGCGCGCACGGTCCAGCCGTCGCGCACTCCTTTGCTATTCCAGCGTTGGCTGGTCGCAAACGCACCGGTGCGCGCCTCAACCCCGGTCGTTGCCTTGGCCTGTGCGAGTGCGGCGTTGATGACCTGCTGGACTTCGCGCGTGATCGGCGCGGCATCGACGCCTTGTGCTTCGGCAGCGAGCGTGATGACGGCGAGATCGGGGATGACTTCGGTGGACGCGGTAGCGTCAAGCGTCAACGCGTCGCGCACCGGGGCGTTCGCTGGGATGACGTTTTGGGCGGATACGCTTTGGATGCCGATCAAGAAGATCACTGGCACCGCGAGCAGGCTAAGGTGTTTGTTCATAAGGAGACTCGGGAGAGGTTGACTGAATTTTTGCGGATGCAGCTGCTGGTGGTGCATCTATCTAGCACTTGAACGAAGCAGTCAGGCAGTTGGGGTTAAGCCGAACGTCAATTCTCCAGATTCTCCAACTGGCATCATCCTCGGCGCAGCGTTCGATGATGTCAAACAGTGATCTCAGATGAACTGACGAGCTAATAGCTTGCAGCTAAAACGACCGCTGAAAAGGGCCTATGTACCGTTTAGTCACTTCTCAACTATCGCCTAAATCAGGTGATAGCCCCTATTTATAAAGAATTGCAACAAAAAGCTGATGGAAAACATATCCAGGAATCTGCGTAATTAATAAATTGGCTCCGTTCTCCAATGTGTAGCTACGCAAAGGCGATAGGTGACGAGGCAACGCACCCGCGCCATTCGACAGGTATGTCGTACGGTCCGCCACCCAGACGAGCCACATGCTGTTACCGGTTCCTGACGTCCGTTCCTTCAGTTCTTCAGCGTTTGCTTCAATCGTCCATAAGCTCTGGTTCAAACCATCCGTTGTGAAGTTCATTTCCAAAAAAAGGCACAAACCCCGTTCCTTTCGACAGACGAATGTCATGCAACGAAACACCGCCTTTTCTGTTTCCGTGCCCTGTCGCTATTTCGTTTCCTCCACAAACTTCGATGAAGTCCTTCCACGACAAGAGTCTCAGCGAGGCGACGGATACCCCCGCGTTGCTGGGGGCCGCGTTCATTGCATTGCCAGCGCAGACTTTCAGCCGCCGAGAAGCGCCGATCATCACGCAACAACGTCAACGCCTTGAAGTGCCGCGAGCCAGGCCATCCCGCATTCGTCACTCTGATCGCCAACTACATACCGCGGAAGGACTGGTACGGCGGGCTGAACTACTCCACGATCAATTCTGACGGCATCTATGAAATTCACGTTGACAACAACGGCGATGCGGTCGAAGAGCTGACGTTCCGGTTCAAATTCAAGCAAACTTCAAAAGACATTTTTACGTGATGAATTTTTAGAGCAGCACTCGCCTGTGCGTTTGTGAGCTAATGACCGCATTAAAGTGAACGCGGTGACAATGGGGGCTGAAGATATGTAGGGATGGTGTCAATGGAGCGTCCGGAACCCGATTTTGAATGTGTGATCGTGCGCGGTTTGCCCGGTAGCGGCAAAAGCACGCTGGCATCGAGACTGGCGGCGGAGCATGGCTACCTGCACCTCGAAACTGATCAACATTTCCTGGTTAACGGTAGTTATCGATTCGACCCCGCGCGAGTCGCCGATGCTCATGCCGTCGTCGCGCGAGATGCCCTCGACGCGATGCAGGCGGGGCGGCGTGTAGTGATCGCCAACACCCACGTTCGCCTATGGGAGATGGCGGCTATCGTTGGCGCAGCGCGGTTAGCGGGCAAATCGTTTTGTTTCGTTGAATGCACAGGCCTGTGGGGCAACATCCACGCCGTGCCGGAGGACGCTATCACGCGAATGAAGCTGCGCTGGGAGCCGCTTCCGGCAGAATTCGGGGCGGTGAGTTTTCGCGACCCGCCGGGGTTAGTGTCTCGCCCCGTAAATTTTGAAACATAAAAGTACCGCCTTATCGCGCCAGGCGTCGTTGCAAATGCTCGCAATAGCTCGCTGTTGCTGTGCTTTGCGCCTAGCCTGACACGAAAATTCGCCACTTTTCTTGTTCCAAAATTTACGCGCCGAGACACTTGCCCCAGAAGCTTGAAAGTCGACCTTTAAGCCCCAAATCCCCACTAACTCAACGGTTTCTGTGTCTTGCAGCGCGTTCTGCCAAGGCTTCGCACGATAAAAAATGGCAAAAAAAGACTTCTACAGCCTTCTCGGGGTCGAGAGATCAGCGTCTGACGACGACATTAAAAAGGCTTACCGCAAGCTCGCAATGAAATATCACCCGGATCGCAATCCGGGCGACAAGGCGTCTGAGGAAAATTTCAAAGAGGCAAAAGAAGCCTACGAAATGCTTTCTGACCCCAAGAAGCGTGCGGCGTACGATCAATACGGCCATGCTGGAGTCGATCCGCAATCGGCAGCGGGCGCTGGCTTTGCTGGCGGCAATTTCGGCGACGCGTTCGGCGACATCTTCGGTGAAATTTTTGGCGGTAACCGCGGCGGTGGTCGCCAGCAACGTGCGGATTCGCCGTTCCGTGGCTCCGATCTTCGCTACAACCTTGAAATCACGCTGGAAGAAGCTGCACGCGGCACCACGACCAAGCTGCGGATTCCGAGCACCGAGTCTTGCGAAGTGTGTCACGGCACCGGTGCCGAAAAGGGCCATGATCCCGAGACGTGCCCGACCTGCAAAGGCGCAGGCGTGGTTCGCGTGTCACAGGGCTTTTTTTCGGTGCAGCAAACCTGCCCGCAGTGTCGCGGCACTGGCAAGATCGTCAAGCATCCATGCAAGGCGTGCAACGGCGCAGGCTCGAAGAAAACATCCAAAACCCTCGAAGTCAAGATTCCACCGGGCGTTGATACCGATGATCGCATTCGCCTTTCGGGCGAAGGCGAAGCGGGCACCAATGGTGGCCCGGCGGGCGATCTTTACGTCGTCGTCCAGCTCAAACCGCATGCAGTATTTCAGCGCGATGCGGCGGACTTGCACTGCGAAATGCCGATCTCGTTTTCTACCGCGGCACTGGGGGGTGAGCTCGAAATCCCGACGCTTGACGGCAAGGCTTTGCTGAAGGTGCCGGCCGAGACACAGTCGGGTCAGGTGTTCCGTCTGAAGAACAAGGGCATCCGTCCGGTTCGCGGTAGCGTGACGGGTGATTTGTTCTGTCATGTGCAGATTGAAACGCCGGTGAGTCTGACTTCGCGGCAAAAAGAGCTGTTACGCGAGTTCGAAGAAATTCGCGAGAAGCACGCGTCAAAACAGAGTCCAAAGCAAAAGGGCTTTTTCGACAAATTGCGCGAATTCTGGGAATAGTCTGACCATCCACTGGCGCGCCGCAGCTCGCCGCCGGTGGTAAAAGTAGCTCACACTTTTTGACTTTTGCCGAGTTGTGAGCTGCGGCCCTGCCCGATCAGCTCGTCAGCGCAATGCCGAAACCCTTCACGACAGAACCCGTCACGGTTGCCGCAGGCGACGCTGACCCTACGTTTGCCGTGCCGTCGCGCCGTCCGATTCGCCTGCGCACGCTGCTCACCGTTCCGTTCGTCGTCTTGATTGTGCTGCCAGCGCTGGTCATCGCGGGCACGTCGCTTTATACCGGTCTGCAAGCGGTCGACGTGTTGTCGCGGCAACTAATGGATGACATCTCGGCGCGCGTCGGTCAGATGGCGGTACACCAGATGGAAGAAGCCGCCGTTACGATGCGTGCAACGTTTCCAAACGCGGAGGACAGCCACAACGCCTCGCTCGACGTGTTTGCCGACAACGAGAAACTCGAACGCAAATTATTCGAATTGACGGCGGGCACGCGCACCACGGGATACCTTTATTTCGCCCGTGAAAACGGCAGCTTCGTCGGCGTGGATCGAGGGCGACCCGGTGCCCGCGCGGCAGCGACTGTGCGTCTGCAGGAGCCCGGTGGCAAGCCGCGCCAGAACTACACAGCGAGGAATCCCGGTGATCGCACGCATTTGCTGGAGATTGAGGAGCGCATCTACGAAGCGCGTGAGCGGCCCTGGTACAAGCTCGCAAAATCCGCGCAGCGCCTGATCTGGACACCTGTGTACGTGTCCTTCGCGTCCGGCGCGCTGGTGACTACGGTCGCGCAACCCGTGGTTACGGCATCCGGCTCGCTGTTTGGCGTGCTCGCTGCCGACGTCGAATTGTCCGAATTGAGCACTTTCATGAAGAGCGTATCGGTCAGCGCCAATGGCGTCGCGTTCATTGTGGATCGTGACGGCATGCTGATCGCAACGTCCACACCCGATCAGCCGTTTCGCAACGAGGGTGGCTTGCAGAAGCGAGTGGCCGCGCGCGACAGTACGAATGAGTTGGTGCGCGCGGCGGCACAATGGTGGCGCCTGCCTGGGCGCGACAACAGGGCCGCGCCAGTGATCGCGATGATCACTTCGACAGGTGAAAATGTAGACGTCGCGGCCCGTCGCGCAACCGGTATTGATGGCATCGACTGGGACATTGTCGTGGCGATTCCCCGTAGCGACTTCACGGCACCGATTGTGAAGAGCGCCATCAGCATGTTCTTCGTGATTCTCGCTGCGCTGCTGGGTGCTCTGCTATTGGGTTTGTGGGTTTGCGCCGGGTGACGCGCGACGTTGATCAACTGGTCGGTGTGACGCGTGAAGTCTCGGCTGATGGGTTGCCTGCGCACCTCCCGACGACGACCCTCGCGGAGACCGGTGTGCTGGCGAAGGCATTCGGTGAAATGGTTGATCGCTTGCGCCAGTCGCTTGACACCATTCGCACACAGAACGACAAATTTGTGGCGCTGAACGCGACGCTTGAAGACCGAGTGGAGCAGCGCACCGTGCAGCTCGCCGAGCAAAATCTGACCCTTACCGAAGAGATCGTTCGTCGGCAACGGCTGGAGCGCGATTTGCGCATCACCTCACAAGCTGCGCAAAAAGCCGCTGAAGACAAAGCGCGTTTTCTGGCGATACTGAGTCACGAGTTGCGAACGCCCTTACAGGCGGTGGTCGGCGCGAGTCATCTGCTGGCTACCGGTGAGATGGGGCGTACGCGAACCGACGCCGTCGACACGCTTGATGCAGCGAGCAAATCGCTGCTCGCCCTGATTGACGGTGTGCTGTCGTTCTCACGGCTGGAGGCTGGCGAGGTGACGCCGGTATTGCAGACATTTGCCTTGCGCGATTGCGTGAATGACGCGGTGCGCGTGGCGCGCGCGGCGCAGAACAAGCCGGCGATTTCACTGTCGGTACACATTGATCGTGACGTGCCGCCCACGCTTCATACCGACGAGGGCATGCTGCGTCAGGTACTGATTAATCTGCTGGTGAACGCGCTGAAATTCACGGTGGAAGGTGAGGTTCGCATTGACGTTGACGCTCAGAGCGCGACTCGTGATGGCGATCCTTTGCGCCTCAATTTCAAGGTGACGGACAGCGGTCCTGGCGTCGATTTGCCAACGCAATATCGCTTGTTCCAGCCGTTCCAGCAGGGGCGAAGCGCTGATGGACAGGAAGGCGTCGGCAGCGGTCTGGGCCTCGTGATTTGTACGCTGCTGGTACGTGCGCTCGGCGGCGATATTGAAATGCACAGCGAGCTGGGCAAAGGAACGGCGATGAGCTTCTCGATTCTGGCCCAAAGTGCGCCGGAGCCGTTGTTGCTGGCCGACGGCGTCACCACGTCTTCAACCACGCAAAGCCCTGCGCCGCCTCAAGCGCTGCGCGTGATG
>JBBRVM010000084.1:0-10285 GCA_038246865.1 Burkholderiales bacterium | reverse complement strand
CGGCCACTTATTTCTTCCGTAATAACGCGCGTATGTCCTCGGGCAGTGGTGAGGGCGATGCCGACTGGGGAATTACCGTCACCTCGCAGCCGACCACGCTGCCGTATCGCCCACAACTCTTGACCGAAAAGCCGCGTACTCTGGGCCCGCAAACAGCCGTAGTCGTCGGCCCGGCAGGCGAAGAGATTTACACCGACAAATACAGCCGCGTGAAAGTCCAGTTTCATTGGGATCGCATCGGCACGAAGAACGAGAACAGCAGCTGCTGGATTCGCGTCAGCACGCCCTGGGCTGGCGAAAAATGGGGCATGATTCACATCCCGCGTATCGGACATGAGGTCGTCGTGGACTTCCTAAACGGCGATCCCGACCATCCGCTGATTACCGGCAGCGTCTACAACGCTGATCTGATGCCACCCTACGGCCTACCCGACAACAAGACCGCGAGCGGCATCAAGTCGCGGTCCAGCAAAGGCGGCGTTGCCACCGACTTTAATGAAATCCGGATGGAGGATTTGAAAGGTAAAGAGCAACTCTACGTTCACGCACAGAGAAATCTGGATACCGTCGTCGAAGCGGATGAGTCACGCATGGTGGGCCACAATCGTTCAACGCGAATTGACAACGATGATGACCGCTTCGTGGTCAATGATGATCGTCACGTCATCAAAGGCAACCAGACCAATCAGATCGACAAAGACCAATCCAGCACCATCAAAGGCGATCAGCACACCACGGTCAAGGGAAACCAGACCAATGTGGTGAACGGTAGTCGCACTCAGCAGGTCGATGGAAGCCTGCGCGAGGAAACGGGCAGCCACCACCAGGAAACGGTCAAGGGAAACCACAATTTCACCGTCAACGGCAAAGAGAGCAACATGATCCTGAAGGATCAGACCAATATGGTCAAAGGTGACCGCACGGCGATCATTGTGGGTGATGACAGCTACACGACCGTGGGCAAGACTGCCGTCATGTCGGCGCAGGGCTATTCAGTCACCACCGGAATGAAGTACGCTGAATCCTGCACCACGCGCTCGGCAATGGTGATGGCAACCGACGATACCAAGATACTTGGCAAACAAACCGAGATGATTGGTGGTATGCGTGACGCCACGATCGGTGGCATCGACAAAACTACAGTGGGCGGCGCACAGACCAGTACGATCGGTGCGGCCAAGAGCGTTACCGTGGGTGCCGCCAGTACGCTCTCGGCGGGTGGACTGATCAGCATGACAGCTGGCGGCGCGATTACGTTGACAGGGGGCGGTGTTGTTTCCGTCACCGCTGGTGGAGCGGTGACCATCACCGCCGCCGCCGCGATCACCATTACCGCGCCTGTAGTCATGTTGGCTACGGCAACCGTGATGACTTCCGGTGTGGTGATAGCGACCTCCATCGTGTCGCCGCTATATTCGCCGGGCATCGGCAATATCGTTTGATGATCTTGTCATGAATTCTGACGTGGTAGCAGCCGAAACGCTGCCGGAGCTCCCCAAGATCGAAGCCTGGTCGCCCGAGCGCATGCGCCAGGGTCTGCTGTCGGACGATCCGGAGCTTCGGCTTCACGCGCTGGCCATGACCGTGCAGCCCGAGGCACAGGTTGACGAATGTGTAGACGCTATCACAGCGTGCGTCGAGCTTTCACGCGCTGACCCGGTCGCCTGTCAGATCGCTGCCGTCGCGTTGGGTAGCGTCAAACGTGACGCTGTGAAGCTCGCGGCGGCAAATTGTCTGGCCACACTTATCACTGTTGAAAATGCGCCACCGGTGCGAACTTTTGCGGCGCACGGTTTGGCTCAATTGGGCCAGATTCCTCCCCCAGCATGGCCCGGCCTTGCCCAGATGCTTTTTGTTGAAGACGGCAATATGCGGCAAGTCGCGCTGCGCGCTACGACGCCGTTCGCTGTTCGAGGCGCCGGCTTCATTGCGCAAGCGGCTGCCAGCGCAACACCTGTCAACTGGACCGCCGAAGGCCTCGCAGCGCTCGCCCTCAGCGCGGGCAACTCTTCAGATAACAAACAGCGCGTCGAACAATATGTGATCCGTTCGCTACAAGGTCAGGCGCTCTTGCCGACTGGAATTGCCGGGTACGCCGCGCTGGCTCGACTCAATCCGGGTGGTGTCGCACCACTTGCATTAGCCAAAATCGCGGCGACGGAAGACGACAAGACAGCCATCGCCGCCATTACCGCGTTGTCCCAAATGGGCGAAACCGGAAAGTCAGCGATTCCCGGCCTGATTGAGGCGCTCGCGAAGACTGACAATCCGGAACGTGAAGAGGCGATTTGCCGCGCACTGTTGCCGCTTAAGGTCAATGCCAACGACCTTCCGCTGCCTCGTGTCCTGCATCGAATCGAAAATGCACCGGATCGCGCCGTCGCGGCGCATTGCTTGTTGCTCAGTATGCATGCCAAATCCTTCGGCGCAGCTTCCCGCGTGGTTGCCACGCGGTACGCAGTATCGGGCGAAGCGCTGCAACGCGTGCTAGACGAAGTTCACCATCAGCTCATTGGCACCCGTTTGGCATTGAGCCAGGCGAGCGCTGCGACCTCACCAACCCATTAGTCCGGAGCGCTTTTATGGCTGATCCCACCGACAAACTTGCCAAGACCATCGAAGACACCAAGGCATTCGTTGATAAAGCAAACGAAAAAATGGACAAGGCAAAGCAGTTGCTTGACGACAACATCAAGCTCGTCAATCAGGCGATGGACGACTATCAGGAGGTCAAAGCCCTCCTTGAACAAGCCAAGGTGGATCTATCAGACGCTCTCAAGGCGTTGGGTGACGGTGTCAAGGCGGCGGGTGACGGCAACGTTCCGGGGTTGATCGCTGTGGTCGCCGAGAATGTTCCAAAAATCATTGACGCCATTGCCCGGTATACAAAGGTGATAGCCGACTTGAAGGAAAAGGTTGAGAATTACAAAAAGGCTGTTGAGAAAAACATAGAAGTTGTCAAGTCGTTTTAGTCCCGCCACAGACCGAGGAATAGCAAGATGGGTGATCGCAGTCGAGTTGTCTGGTCAGAGGGGATGTTCCTTCGGCCACAGCATTTTCAGCAGGGTGAACGCCATCGCGAACACTCACAGCATCAGCGCGGATTGGCAAGTGAGGGACACTTCTGGGGTTTTCAAAGCTTGCAGCTGGACGAGACCTCACTGGCGATTGGCAAGGTCGCGATCTCGCGCGGGAGCGGAGTCATGCCCGACGGCACAACGTTTTCGTTCCCGGAACAAAACGCGCCACCGAAGGCCATCGACATTCCTGAAACGCTGAAGGGCAAACGCGTCTCGCTTTGCCTGCCGATGTACCGCACCGGCAGCGAAGAGGTATCGTTCGACGATGATGCCCGATCCCTTGCGCGCTACAGCGTGATTGACGAGGATATAGCCGATCAGAATTCGGTCGGTGGCGAGCCCGCTCCGATTCAAAACGCACAGTTGCGCATGCGTCTGCTGCCCGATGGCGAAATCCCGGAAGGCTGGATGACGATCGGCGTTTGCCATGTCACCGAACGACGCAATGATTTGTCGGTAGCGTTGGGTGAATCGTTTATTCCAACGATTGTTGTCGTTCATGAAAGCAGCGTGCTATCCGGTTTTTTGCGTGAACTTGCGGGCCTGATGCATCATCGTGGCGAAGCGCTCGCAGCCCGGCTGTCCGCTCCGGGCAAAGGCGGCGTGTCAGAGATCGCTGACTTTTTGATGTTGCAACTGGTGAACCGTTCTGAACCCTTGGTGGTTCACTTGTCGCAATTGCGCACGCTGCATCCTGAGCGACTTTACGCTGAATTGCTCGCACTGGCAGGCGATTTCACAACGTTCACGCGTGATTCGCGTCGACCCGGTGATTACCCGACCTACAGCCACGACGATCTGGCTGGTTGCTTCACGCCTGTGATGCAGGACTTGCGTCGCTCGCTATCGATGGTTCTTGAGCAAAATGCATTCCAGATTGAATTGCTGGAACGTGCGTACGGCGTGCGCGTTGCTGTTATCGCCGACAAATCGCTCATCACGAGTGCGGTGTTTGTACTTGCGGTCGCATCGGAATTGCCCGGCGAGCAGGTGCGCAAACTATTCCCGACGCAGGTCAAGATTGGTCCGGTCGAGAAGATTCGCGATCTGGTGAATTTGCACTTGCCTGGCGTCGGCTTGCGTCCGTTGCCGGTGGCTCCGCGACAAATCCCGTATCACGCGGGCAACAACTATTTCGAACTCGATACGTCCAGCGAATTCTGGCGCGGACTCGAGCGTTCCGGCGGACTCGCGATGCACATCGCGGGTGACTGGCCCGGCCTGAAACTTGAATTCTGGGCGATTCGCGCATGACAACTCCCGCCAACCTTGATCCATTCGCGATCCTCGCGAACCCGCAAGGGGCTGTACCCCTGAGCGCCAATCCGACGATGGCCATGCCGTCGATGCCGGGCCTCGGCCCCGGCATCGGCGCCGCTCAACTCGCCGCCGACCTGCCCGAAGTATTAAGCGGCGCCAATTCTCTGGCGGTTGCAGCTAATCCCCTGCTCAATCTGATCCCACAAATCCGCGTCACCGCGCATCATCCCGACCCCGCTCAACTTCGCGACTATCTGGTCGAGCAAGTGCAGCTTTTTGAGCGTCGCGCACGTGAATCGCAAGTGCCGCCAGAAACAGTCATCGCGGCTCGTTATGCGCTGTGTACCGCACTTGATGAAACGGCAGCCAAAACCCCGTGGGGCGGTGGCGGTCAATGGTCGCGCCATTCATTGTTGGTCACGTTCCACAATGAGACTTGGGGTGGCGAAAAGTTCTATCAGGTGCTCGCACGTCTGGTGCAGGATCCGAAAAAACACATCGACCTGATCGAGCTCATGGCGGTCTGTATCGCCCTGGGGTTTGAAGGCCGTTTTGGTGTGGTCGACAACGGTCGTTCGCAACTTGACACATTGCGTCGGCGTCTCGTCGAGATCATGGATGGCGCTCGCGGGGAGTACTCAAAGGCGCTATCGCTCAATTGGCGAGGCGCAATCGCTGATGGCAAATCCAGATGGGGCTTTATGCCGCTTTGGATAACGGTCGGTGCCGTGCTTGCGCTTCTGACGGGCATTTTTTTTCTGTATTACTTTCTTGTTTCGGACAAGTCGAGCCCCGTGTTTAGCGCGATCAATTCCATTCGTCCGCCCAAGGCGCAGCAGCTCAAACCAACCCCTGCCGCGGTCGCTCGCCTCGGCAAATTTTTGCAACCCGAAATCGATGAGAAGCTTGTCACCGTGGACGATCAGGCAGATCGAAGCATCATCGTGCTTCTGGGCGACGGCATGTTTGATAGCGGTTCCACCGACGTCAAAGCACGCTATGTCAGGGTGATTGATCGGGTCGCTAATGCGCTCAATTCGGTGCCCGGTGCGGTGCGTATTGTCGGCCACACCGACAACCAGCCGATTCGCAGTCTGCGCTTCCCATCCAACTACGAGCTGTCGCAGGCGCGAGCCGCTGTCGTGCGTGGCATGATCGACTCGAAACTCACCACCCGCGACCGCACCAATGCTCAGGGTATGGGTGACGCGGAACCCATCGATGACAATAAAAAACCAGAAGGTCGATCACGCAATCGTCGCGTGGAGGTCACGCTGTTGGTACCACCCGCCGAGCGCGATCGCGAGTTTGCAGCGTCGGCTGCCGCAGCAGGCACGGCCCCCACGCAGGTGGCACCTGCTCCAGCAGGCCAGGGGAAACAATGATGTATTACCTGCGCATGATTTTCAGCAAGCTGTTTAACCGGACGACGTTAACGATCCTGATGTTGCTGCTTTTGTCGGCAGTGATCTGGTTCGTAGGGCCGTTGATTGAAGTTGCCAGCTACCCACCTCTAGCCCCCCCATGGATACGCTGGACGTTGATTGGCATAGTCTGGGCGCTCTGGTTCATCAAGCTTTTTGTGCGTTGGTGGCGCGAGCGCAACGTCAATGCGGCGTTACTCGGTCAGCTCGCAAAAATGCAAAGCTCGGCAAAACCGGGCGACGGGCCTGCTGCAGGTTCGGAAGAGGTTGCAGAACTCAACAAACGGTTCAAAGACGCCTCTGACATCCTCAAAAAGACTCGCTTTTCGAGCACCGAAAAGGGTGGTTTTCTTTCGGGCTTGTCAAAACAGTATGTTTATCAGCTACCGTGGTATGCCTTCATCGGCGCACCGGGCTCCGGCAAGACCACTGCACTGATTAACGCCGGATTGACCTTTCCTTTAGCCGAGCAATTCGGCAAAGCGGCGATTCGTGGCATTGGCGGTACTCGCAACTGTGATTGGTGGTTCACCAACGAGGCGGTGCTGATCGACACGGCGGGTCGCTACACGACACAGGAGAGTAACGAATCAGTCGACAAAGCGGAGTGGCAGGGCTTCCTTGCGCTACTCAAAAAATTCCGTCCGCGGCAACCACTTAACGGTGTGCTCCTGACGGTTTCGGTCGCTGATCTGTTGCAGATGTCTGCGCAAGAGCGAGAAGTTCACGCGGCAACATTGAAGGCCCGTTTACAGGAATTGCGCGACGGTCTCGGAGTGCAGTTCCCGGTTTATGTATTGGTCACCAAGACCGATTTGTTGTCGGGATTCACTGAGTATTTCCTGAATTACTCACGCGAAGATCGAGCGCAGGTGTGGGGCTTCACGTTGCCGTATACGCCCAATTCTGCGGAGCCTATTGCCGTTCGAGAGTCATTCGGTCGTGAGTTTGATCTGCTCTATCGGCGGTTGAACGATGGCATGCACCAGCGCCTGCTGGACGAGCCTGATTTGTCACGTCGTGCATTGACTTACACCTTGCCGCAACAATTGGCGGGTATTCGCGACGTGCTCTCCCGATTGCTCGGTGCGGTATTCAGCGATTCGAAGTTTGGCGAACAGCCGATGTTGCGCGGTGTGTATTTCACATCTGGCACGCAGGAAGGAACACCTTTCGACCGCGTACTCGGTGCCATGCAGCGCACCTTCCGCGTTGACAGTAAAGTGCAGGCAGCCGGAATTGCAGCGGGCAGTGGAAGGAGCTTCTTCCTTCAGGATTTACTGCAAAAAGTTATCTTCCCGGAGCACTTCATTGCGGGGCGTAATCTTGCGACTGAGCGCAGGATGCGCTGGCTGCGCTGGGGCGGCATCGCGGCATGCGGCCTGGCTTTCCTCGGGGCAAATATCGCGTGGTGGGTCAGCTATGGCAATAACAGTAACTACATCGCCGAGGTCTCGACCAAGACTGACGTCCTGCGCGAAAGCGTCGGTGCGATCCCGCCCGCCACTAGCGAAGACGCACCGGGTTTGCTGGTGCCGCTCAATCAGGCACGTGATGTGTCGCACAGTTCCAGGTTCGATTTCAACAGTCCTCCGTGGAGCTACCGCTACGGCCTGTTTCAGGGACCAAAGCTCGACAGTGCTGCGCAAAATGCTTATGCCCGCCTGCTTGAAGATAGCCTGATGCCGCGCATCGCAGCACGCGTGCAAGCGCGGTTGCGTGCGGCCGCTAGCAGCAAGTCCGAAGCCAGCTACGAGGCGTTGAAGGCCTATCTGATGATGTTCGACACCGGCAAGGTCAAGGACGAATTTGTCAAGAGCTATGTCGGGGCCGACTGGATGGCCGCGTTGCCGTCTGACGTTCCCACCGAAACTCGCAAGCAATTGTTGTCACACCTAGAAGAGCTGCTGCGCATTGGTGGCTACCGATCCCCGTTTCAGCAAGACACCGTGCTGGTGCAGCAAGTGCGCGACTACCTGCTCCAGCAAGCGCCAGAAAAGCGCACTTATAACTTCATCAAATCTCAACTCATTGCCGTGGATTTGCCTGAGTTCACCGTGGTTAGCGCTGCCGGTGAGCGCGCGCCGCAAGTGTTCGAGCGCAGGAGCGGGAAATCCTTGAGTACCGCAGGAATTCCTGGTTTCTACAGCGAGCGTGGCTACAACGAGTATTTTGTAAAAGCCCTCGCTCAGTGGGGCTCAGGGTTAGCACTGGAAGAGGCCTGGATTCTTGGGCGCGGCAGCTCGGGTCCCGGTGCGGCGAAGGCGCTTACGGGGGCCAGCGACATGCAGCGCTTCGAACGTCGTGTGCGCGAACTGTACCTGCAGGACTTTGCCAACGAGTGGCAGAACTTCCTGCTCGATATTCGTTTAAAGGCACCCCGCAATTTGGGCGAAACGATTGAAGCAGCGAACGTTCTCGCTGCGGCTGATTCGCCGCTGACGCTGCTGGTGCGACAGGTGGCTGCCCAAACCACTTTGATCAACACCGAGGCGGGAGTGGGCAATCGCGTGAATCAGATCAAGCAATCGGTCCAGCGGGGCGTAGATGAAATTACTGCGGCCACTGCTGCGCTGGCTAACGCACCACTGACAGCTGATCGAGTGGAGATGATCGTCCAGGATCGGTTCAAAGAATTCAAAGCGCTTGCACTGCCTACTGGCAAAGGCAAGATTGATGATTTGGCCAAGGAGATTCAAGGCTACGCGGTCAGTCTGAGGAATGACCAAATCGCGATGAGTAACGGCAGCACACGTCGTTCCCAGGAGGCGGATACTCGCCTCGCCTCGACTGCGGCGCAATTGCCTACACCGGCGCGCGAAATCGTCGAAGGGCTCACCGGCATGGCTGCGAAGCTTGCTAAGACCGGATTGCAGGCGAATGCGGCAGCGGCGGTCAAGGGGGCGGTAGGGCAAGGTTGCTCCGCAGTGGCGCGCGGCTATCCGTTTGACCGGCGCGCTTCGCAGGACGCGTTCCCCGCTGACTTCGCTCAGGTATTCGGTCCTCAGGGCACGCTCAAGGTCGCCTTCGACGCCATTGCGCCGTCGGTCGACATGTCGCGCGACCCGTGGCAACCGCGGCCGGGTCCGGACGGCGCTGCTGCGGGGTCGCCCGGCGATTTGCGCGCCTTCAAACAGGCGGCCGATATTCGCGATGTATTCTTTGCTGGCAGGAGTACCCCCGGTTTTGAGCTGGATGTGCGGGTTATCGCACCGGCCGGAGAAAAGGCGGAGCTTGATGTCGATGGCACCGTCGTGTCTTCGACCGAGGACGGCAAACGAGTCACCTGGCCCGGGCCGAAAAATAGCGAAAAGGTTCGCCTGAGCGTGGGTGGTCGTCCGCCAGCACTGTCGACCGAAGGTTTCTGGGCATTGCATCGGCTGATGGATCGTGGAACCGTTATGCCCGCGAGCTCGCCCACCGTTGTTACCGTTGCCTTAAATGTTGAGGGTAAAGAAATTCGCGTTGAGTTGCGCGCGCGGTCGTTCCGTCATCCGCTGACGTTGGCGGCCATGCAGCGCTTCGCCTGTCCCGGCGGTCGATAGTATGGACGGCGTTGCTGACGTTTCTAAAGCGATTGAGTCAACGTCGCTAAGCCTCGCGTGGTTTGGCAAATTGCCGAGCGCCGGGGACTTTATCTCGCGCCGCATGCCCTATGCGGTGCAACAGTATTGGGATCGTTGGTGCGCGAGCAGCATGGAGTCACTCAAGGAGCGAAACCCCGTTAGCGGATGGGCGCTGTGGGGCAATATGCCGAAATGGGCATTTTTGCTGCCCGCTCAACCCGGCCTGCCGTTCGGTCAACTCGGCGTCCTCGCCCCGTCGTGTGATCGCGTCGGTCGCAATTTTCCGTTTCTGGTGACAACCGCTCTGAGTGACGACAATATCGGCGACGTTGTCCCGCGCGCTGCATTAATCGGTCTCGCGTGGAGTGCGGCGATCACCGAAGCCCAAATGTCACGCAGCCACATCGAAGCGCTGGATGCCAAACTGGCTGACGCTCTAGCGCAGCAGATGGCCCGGGAGGTTCCCGAGGGCGACGGCGATATGACGCTGCCACCGGGTGTCAGTCCGCTAACACTGCCGTGGCCGGAACTCGCAAGCACCTTCGATTTGCGAGGCCCGGACAGTTATTGGTGGAGCGTACCGCCAGCCAGCACAGGCTTTCGCGCTAGAACGCACACGGGACAGCTCACCTCAGCGCACTTCGGATCGCTTTGCTCGTAACTGACTGCGGCGGTTTAGCCAGAAATGGCTGCATCTGATCTGTACGCGCTGCTAGTAGCAACGATCCATGTAAAGTCAGAGCCCAAAAGCCGCGCGCTGATACAGTCTCGACATGCCATCTGACCAGCGAGTTCTCTATCTCTGCCCGAGTGATCGTGCCGCGCGTGCGTTCCAGCGACTGCTTGCGCGTGACGACCTTGCGCCGCCAGCCTGTGTCGACTTCGAGCGGTTTTGCACTGACTTGTGGCGACGCGGGCAGCTCTTTGGGCTGATTGCTGATTTGCGAGAGCTGCT
>JBBRVM010000083.1:0-10359 GCA_038246865.1 Burkholderiales bacterium | reverse complement strand
TCGCGAAGTGGAATACACCGAACCTGCCGTTCGCGGCGACACTTCCGGCAAGGTCATGAAGCCTGCGCGCCTTAAAGGCACGGGTTTCGAAATCCCGGTTCCAGCATTCGTAAATACGGGTGACGTGATCGAGATCGATACGCGTACGGATGAGTTTAAAAAGCGCGTTTAAGCTTTTTTCCACTCAACAAAAACGGCTCCCTCGGGAGCCGTTTTTTATGGCGGCGTCCCCCAGCGCCGTTCCACGCAGTTTCCATTCTGTGAGCGGCCATAATTGAGGGTGGAGGATTTGCGTTCAATGACTGTTGCCTACTTTACTCACCCGTCTTCGGCCCAACACGAGATGGGAACGCATCATCCGGAGTGCCCTGATCGCGTGCGCGTTATAGACGACCATCTGCGTGTGCAGGGTCTGGTTGATTTCATGCGTGAAGAAACGGCACCCACAGCGACGCGCGAGGTTATTTTGCGTGCGCACGATGCTGCACTGTTCGATGAGCTTAACGAAATCTCACCACTCGAAGGCTACGCCGGAATTGACGGCGACACCACAATGAATCCGCAAACGATGAACGCCGTGTTGCATGCGGTCGGCGCGGCGGTACGGGCGGTGGATCTCGTCTGCTCAGGCGAAGTTCAGCGAGCGTTCTGCAATATCCGACCACCCGGACATCACGCCGAGCGCCATCGCGCAATGGGATTTTGTTTTTTGAATAGCGCGGCGATTGCTGTGCTACACGCGCTAGAGGCGCATGGTTTGCAGCGGGTGGCGCTGGTTGATTTTGACGTGCATCATGGCAACGGCTCGGAAGACATTCTGGCCGACGTTTGCAACGCCGGGAGGGTGCTCATGGTGTCGACGTTTCAACACCATCTTTATCCGGGCACCGGTGATCGACCGATGGCGAGCAATATGGTCAACGTGCCATTGACGGCGTATACCAGGGGCGACGCCATGCGTGCCGCCGTAACGGATCGATGGTTGCCCGCGTTGTTCGAATTTCAGCCCGAGTTGATCGTAATTTCTGCGGGCTTTGACGCGCATCGCGACGACGATCTCGCCTCGCTTGGCTGGGTCGAAGCTGACTATCGCTGGTTGACCCAGCAGCTGGTCGCGGTCGCCGACCAGTATTCGAAGGGACGCATTGTCTCCACGCTCGAGGGCGGTTACTCCTTGGGCGCACTGGCGCGCAGCGTGGGTGAGCATGTGAAAGTGCTGATCGGCGCGGACTGAAGCCGCGCACCATGCAAGGTCAACACAACCAAGGTCAGCACGAACATCCGGCGCATGTGCATGACCACGATCATGATCATCCGCATGACGCGCGGCACGGCGGGCAAGCCCACGGCCCAGGAGGTCATTCGCACGGCCCGATGAACTACGATCACGTGTTTGCCATTGGCATTGCGCTAAACGTCACTTATGCGTCAATTGAAGCGGCGGCGGGTTTCTGGCTCAATTCGCTGTCGTTGATTGCGGATGCCGGGCACAATTTTTCCGACGTGCTTGGACTGCTGCTGGCATGGGCCGCAGTGTGGTTGTCGCGTCGGAAACCCTCGTCGCGGCATTCCTACGGCTTGGGACGCAGCTCAATCCTCGCAGCGATGGCCAACGCCATGCTCTTGCTCGCCGCGCTCGGCGTGATCGTCTGGGAATCGATATCCCGCTTTTCGAACCCGCAGCCGATCATGACCACGCCGGTCGTCTGGATCGCGACCATCGGCATTCTGATCAACGGCTTTACCGCGTGGCTGTTCATGCGCGGCAGCAAAACCGACATCAATGTTCGCGGCGCTTATCTGCACATGGTCGCCGACGCGGCCGTTTCGCTTGGCGTCGTCGTCAGCGCGCTGGTGATGGCGTGGACGGGCTGGCTATGGCTTGACCCGCTCACCAGCCTCATCATCGCGGCAGTGATTGCCGTGGGGTCATGGCGGCTATTGGTGGATTCGCTGCGGCTATCGCTGGATGCTGTGCCCCCGCACATCGACGCACAGGCCGTAGCGCTCTACCTCGCGTCGGATTCGCATGTGAAGGATTTGCACGATTTGCACATCTGGGCGCTATCGACCGAAGCAGTGGCACTGACCGCGCATGTGGTGTGTCCGGGCGGCCATCCCGGTGATGCCTGGCTCGCAAAAGTATGCGATGAACTGCATGACAAATATGACATCGATCACGCGACGATTCAGGTGGAAACAGGTGATGCGGTGCATGAGAAAGACGCTGCCGCTTGCGGCATCAGCTTTTCGCCTAAGCGCCACTGAACGGGGGCTGAAGCGCTAAATATGAGAAAGTCGATGCTCTTTATGCGGTGTTACGTCTGAGAGTCGGCCCGAGCACCGCAACAGCGAGTCCCAACAGAACCACGACTGCTCCGGCGATTTGAACCGCTGATAGAGACTCACCGAATATCCACGCCGTAGCCGACATCCCCGCAACCGGCACCCAGAGCGCAAATGGTGACACAGCGGACGCCGGATAACGCGTTAGCAAGTTTGACCAAAGTCCATAGCCAAACACTTGAGCGGCGTACGCCAAAACGCAGAGGTGAAAGGCGAGCATCCAGCTTGGTTGCTGCACCGGAATCAATAGCGAGCCCGATGGTTCAAATACCAGCGAAATCGCAGCCATCGGCGGCACCGCAGCCACGCTCGACCACGCGATGAAATTCATCGGATCAACTTTTCCGGTCGGCGACTTTCGCGCGACGTGCTTGGCAATCGTATTGCCTGCAGCCCAACAAAACGCACCGAAGATCACCAGCAAAAACGCGAAGCCAACACCCGCGTTGAGCTTGGCGAAGCCAATTACAACCAGCCCGACGACCGCGATCAGCGCGCCCGCAATTTGCACCGGGTGCACGCGCTCGCCATAGCAGAGCACCGCGAGACCAATCGTGAAAAACACCTGCGTTTGAACCACGAGAGACATGAGCCCGGCGGGCATGCCCAGCTGCATAGCAATGAACAACACGGCGAATTGCCCCAGCGCAATAAAAAGCGCATAAGCAATCAGCCAGCGCCACGCCGCCTGCGGCTTTCCAACAAAGAACACGAGCGGAATCGCCGCCAGAAAGAAGCGCCAGCCAGACAACGCAAACGGTGGCATCGTTTGCAGCGCAATTTTGATGGAGACGAATGTCAAGCCCCAGATTGTTGCGATGGCGAGGGCTAGGAGGCTGTGGCGGAGCGGCATACGTTGCGTAATAGCTGTAAGAGTGGCTTGCCGCGACCCGACTTGGCATCATCTCGGCCAGATCGTTCGCGCGACGCTCTACGGGTCGCGGCAAGCCGCTCCTACAAGAACACTACTCAACCGCCTTAAGCATCGCCTCAACCACACCCTTGGCGTCACCGAACACCATCATGGTTTTGTCCATGTAGAAGAGTTCATTGTCGAGGCCCGCGTAGCCTGCCGCCATTGAGCGTTTATTGACGATCACGGTGCGCGCTTTGTACGCTTCCAGAATCGGCATACCGTAAATCGGGCTACCCTTTTGCAGCGCCAGCGGGTTCACCACGTCGTTGGCGCCAAGCACGAGTACGACGTCTGTTTGCGCGAAATCGGAGTTGATGTCCTCCATCTCAAACACCTGATCGTACGGAACTTCCGCCTCGGCGAGTAGCACGTTCATGTGGCCCGGCATCCGCCCTGCCACAGGGTGAATCGCGTATTTCACATTGATGCCTTTGGCGATCAGTTTTTGCGCAAGCTCTTTCGTCGCATGCTGCGCGCGGGCAACGGCAAGGCCGTAGCCGGGAACGATGACCACGCTGTCTGCATTCGACAGCATGAAAGCTGCATCGTCCGCGCTGCCGCTCTTGACTGGGCGCGCTTCTTTCGAGCCGATGACCGTGCCAGCGTCACCGCCGAATCCGCCAAGAATCACGCTGATAAACGAGCGGTTCATGGCTTTGCACATGATGTACGAGAGGATCGCACCCGACGAGCCTACAAGCGAACCAGCGATGATCAGCATCGGGTTATTCAGCGAGAAACCAATGCCCGCGGCCGCCCAACCCGAATAACTGTTCAGCATCGACACCACGACCGGCATGTCGGCGCCGCCAATCGGAATGATGATCAGCACGCCGAGCAAAAAGCCGAGCGCGATAATGACCATAAAGTCGTTGAACGATTCTGCACGCCAGAAGCTGAACATGAAGAACAGCACGGCTAAACCGAGCACTGCGTTCAACGGATGCTGACCTTTGAACGTCACCGGCGCGCCCTGAAACAGGCGGAACTTGTATTTTCCTGAGAGCTTGCCGAACGCGATCACGGAACCGGTAAAAGTGATGGCGCCGATGAACGCGCCGAGGGCGAGTTCAATGCGATTGCCACCGGGGATCAGCGCGCCTTTTTGCGTGATGCCGAATGCGTGCGGCTCAGCCACGGCGGCCACCGCGATGAATACCGCTGCCAGGCCGATCATGCTGTGCATGAAGGCGACCAGCTCCGGCATCTTGGTCATTTCAACGCGCTTGGCCATGACGGCGCCAATGCCGCCACCCACCACCAATCCGACCAGAACGTAGCTCAAACCAGCGGCAGAATTACCCGCGAGGTTGTAGATCAGCGCGCAGGTTGTCACCGCGGCAATGGCCATGCCCACCATGCCAAAGCGATTGCCCTTAATCGAGGTCGTGGGATGCGAAAGGCCCTTAAGTGCCTGAATAAAGAAAATCGACGCGACTAGGTAGAGAAGAACGACGAGGTTCATGCTCATTGGCTGCCCCCGTCTACGAGCGAAGGGCGTACTTCCGCCGTACGATCAAACATTGAAGCAAATGCGGCCCGAAAACGTTGCGGCACAAGGTAGACGCCATGCGTCGCAACTCCTAGCCAGATCAAGGCCGCAATGCAGGAGGCCGCGACTGCGATCAGATCAAACAAAGAACTCATTTGACGACCTCCGTCTTTTTCTCTTTCTTCTTGAACATTTCCAGCATGCGCTTGGTGACTAGAAACCCACCAAACACATTCACCGCAGCGAGAGCAACAGCTAATACGCCCATCGTTTTTCCGAGTGTAGTTTCAGTCAAAGCCGCAGCCAGCATCGCACCCACGATGATGATCGCCGAGATCGCGTTGGTCACCGCCATGAGCGGCGTATGCAGCGCAGGCGTGACGTTCCAGACGACGTGATAGCCCACATAAATCGCCAGAACGAAAATGATCAGGTTGATGACAATAGGGTCTACACCGCTCATTTTTGCTCTCCAAGTTCATCGACAGGGCCGATCATCATTTCCGTAGCCCGTTCTTCAACATATCTGCGCCAGTTCCGACGTTCACCCCACCAGGAGCACGCCCCGAGCCATGCGAAAAGCAGGCCGAAATAGGGCCTGGAAAAGAGATCTACCGAGGCGGATGGTTGGCCAAAGATCATCGATAAAACTATATTGAAACTATAGGCGCCACCAATGTAGGCAAACACGGCGACGACGAAGCTTAAAGCTGGTCGCGTCGAGTTGTATAGATAAGGTCGCGCAGCGGAAGTCTCGCGCCACCCGGCATAGGTTTCTAGAACACTCATGCCGTCACCAACGTCGCTTTCACGATGTCGTCCTCAAGGTCAATCTTGAATGTGCCCGTTTTGAAATCAACCAGCAGCTTCACAAAGTCAAGCCCATTGATGGCAGTATGATTTAGGCCGCTCATGATTGAACCCCTGTTTCAATACTCGAACGCGTCACTGCGCGCAAAGAAGACTCACTACGTTTCGAAAGCCATGAATCGTAGCGAACCTTGTCTCCCCACCAAACGGCGATACCGACCGACATCCACATCAAAAGCAACCAAGGCGTTGAGTAAACATTGAAACTTGTATTCCTATCGAGTATCGCTCGCATCAGGACATCAATAATCAAGTTCAGACCGACCCATATCATCATGCTTTTAAAAAGACTCAAAGCAGGCTGCTTGGGGTTGAAAAACGCAGGGCCATCCAGTTCATAATCGTGCTTAAACAGTCTGCTCAACCAATTCATGCCGTCACCAACGTCGCTTTCACGATATCGTCCTCAAGGTCAATCTTGAATGTGCCCGTTTTGAAATCAACCAGAAGCTTCAAAAAATCCAGCAGATTGCGCGAGTAAAGCGCACTCGCGTCTTGCGGTAACAAGGCAGCAAGATTGGTGTGACCGACCAGCGTGACGCCGTGCTTCACAACTACTTCATCCTTCACGGTCAGCGGGCAATTGCCGCCCTGCTCTGCCGCAAGATCAATGATCACCGAGCCCGGTTTCATCGCTTTGACCATCTCCTCAGTCACCAATACGGGTGCCGGGCGGCCGGGGATCAATGCGGTGGTAATAACAACGTCCGCCAGCGCCACTTTTTTGGCCACTTCAACCCGTTGCCGATCCATCCAGCTTGCGGGCATCGGCTTGGCGTAACCACCGACGCCCACGGCCGCTTCGCGCTCTTCATCGGTCTCATAGGGCACGTCGATAAATTTCGCGCCGAGCGATTCGACCTGCTCTTTCACCGAAGGACGCACGTCGGACGCTTCAATCACCGCGCCCAAACGCTTGGCCGTGGCAATCGCCTGCAGGCCCGCCACTCCGACGCCGAGGATCACAACGCGCGCGGCTTTTACCGTGCCCGCTGCGGTCATCAGCATCGGAAAAAATTTGGGGTAATGATTGGCCGCAAGGATGACCGACTTGTAACCCGCGATGTTCGCCTGCGACGACAACACGTCCATGCTTTGCGCGCGTGTGGTGCGCGGGGCTTTGTCCATCGAGAAGCCGTTGACGCCGTGCGCTTTGAGCGCCGCGATGCCTTCCGCGTCGAACGGATTTAAGAGGCCAATAATGTTTGCGCCATTCTTGACTGCCGCTAACTCGGCGGCGTTGGGGCCGCGAACTTTCAGCACAATGTCGCTCTCCGCGAGCACTTCCTGAGCGCTTGCTTTAATCGTTGCGCCAGCTGCCACATACGCTTCGTCGAGCAGGCTGGAAGCGTTGCCAGCACCCGATTCCAGCACGATGGTGATGCCCGGAATGGCGGCAATTTTCCTGACCGTTTCCGGTGTGGCGGCGACGCGTGTTTCCCCGGCTGCGGTCTCTTTGATGATGCCGATCTGCATCGGACACCTCCCCTTTTCTATTGACCCGAAGGAGTGTAGCCGCTTTCGCTGCCGAGGCTACGGGATAACCCACCTGAGACAGGCCGTGCGCTCTGACCCGATTTAAAGTAAATTAGCGGATTAGATTTTTGGGGACATTTATGATTAGTTCGATGTTAGGTATGAAGCGTGTGGCGCTGGTCGCTGCACTTGGCTTGGCCGTGGCGACCAGCCAGGCAGCGACGCTCAGAGGCGCGGCTCAGAACGACATTTTGACGGCCGACCCGCATTCGCAGAACCACGCGACCACCAACGCGATCCTGATGCACGTGTATGAAGGCCTGACTCGGTACAACGCTAAGTTCGAGGTCGAGCCCGCGCTCGCCACCAAGTGGACTTACATCTCACCGACTCAGGTGCGTTTTGATCTGCGCAAAGGCGTGAAATTTCACGACGGTACGCCGTTCACCGCCGATGACGTGGTGTTTAGTTTTAATCGCATCAAGCAACCGCAAGGCACGATGCAGATCTACGTCGCAGGCATTGGCGAGGTGAAAAAGATCGACGACTTTACGGTCGATTTCATCATGCCGGCACCGAACCCTATTCTGCTCAGAAACATCATCGATTTCCGCATGATGAGCAAGGCATGGGCGGAAAAGAACAAAGCGAGCAATATTCAGGATTACAAGGCGAAGGAAGACACCTACGCCTCCCGTAACGCCATGGGCACGGGCCCTTACATGTGGAAGAGCTGGGCACCTGAGCAGAAGATTGAGTTCACCGACAACCCCAACTGGTGGGGCAAGAAAGACGGCAACGTCACCGCCTACAACTACCTGCCAATCAAGGCCGATGCGACGCGTATTTCCGCGCTCATCGCTGGCGACGTGGACCTCGTGACCGAAGTGCCGCCACAAGACGTTGAGCGCCTCAAAAAGGATCCGAAACTGCGCGTGATGGAAGGCATCGAAGTGCGCACGATTTTCCTCGGCATGGACCAATTCAGCGACGAGGCGAAGTACACCAACGTCAAGGGTAAAAATCCTTTCAAGGACAAGCGTGTGCGTGAAGCACTCTCGCTCGCGATTGATCGCGAAGCCATCAAAAAAGCCATCATGCGCGGCCTCTCGGTGCCTGCCGGCATCATCGTGGCTCCGGGCGTGAATGGCTATGGCACGGACATCGACAAATCCGAATACAACCCCGAAAAAGCCAAAAAATTGCTGGCCGAAGCGGGTTATCCGAACGGCTTTGAGCTGACGCTCGATTGCCCGAACAATCGCTACGTCAATGACGAAAAAGTCTGTCAGGCCGTGGTCGCCATGTGGGCAAAAATCGGCATGAAGCCGAAGTTGAATTCAATGAATTTCGCGCCCTACATCGCGAAAATTCAAAACTTCGACAGCAGTATTTACATGCTCGGATGGGGCGTGGCGACGTACGATGCGCTGTACTCGTTGCAATCCCTGGTACGCACCAAGACCACTGGCGCTGACGGCAACTTCAACCTTGGCCGTGTGAGTGATACCCGGCTTGACGCGATCATCGATCAGCTGAAAACGGAACCCGATACGGTGAAGCGCAACGCCCTGATCCGCCGCGCACTGGAGCGCACCAAAGAAGAGGCCTACTACGTCACGCTGCATCACCAGATTCGTCCGTGGGCGATGAAGAAAGAAGTCACGACTATCCATCGCTCGGATGATCGTCCAGAAGCACGCTTTGCCAAGGTATCTGGTCCGGGTTCCTAGGCTTTAGATCGACAACCAAAAGGCGCCTTCGGGCGCCTTTTTTTTGTCACAATGGACGTACAGCTTTTTCGTTAAACGTCTATTTCATTGGGGCTATGTTACGTTTTAATCCGAGATATTCCATTAGCGCACATTTCCAATGGAAACCATTAGCGCAAGTTATTGATCTGATTGATGTTTAGGGTGGTTTTGGGGTAGCGTTCGGTATCGTGATTTCAGTGCGGGGTTACATGGACTTTTCGCTTCGTTTCTCGGACAAGGAAATCACGCCCTGGGGTGGCATGGCGATCATGAAACGCATGTTGGATCACATGGGTTTCGATGCCGCGTTGAACGCCGCAGGCTTGCCGCAACCGGGCAGCAATCGCGGCTACGCGCCCTCGCAGCTCATCACGCAATTCATGCTCTCGGTGTGGTGCGGCGCGAACCGCTTCGAGCACACCGAGGTGACCCGCTTTGACCCGGTCTTGAAGCGGGTCTTCGGCTTTGAGCGCATGGCCAATTTCAAAGCCATCCTGCGTCTGTTTGCCCGGTTCACGCAAGGGGTCAATGAATCGGTGATGGACTCGTTGTATCGCTGGATGCGCAGTTTGAATTTCGTCAGATCAGCATCAACGGCGTCACGCTCGATTTGGACTCCACCGTGATGACCCGCTACGGCGTGCAAGAGGGCGCAGCACGAGGCTACAACCCGAGTAAACGAGGCCGTGCCAGTCACCACCCGCTGATGGCCTTCGTGGCCGATACCCGAATGATTGCCAACTGCTGGCTGCGACCGGGCAATGCGGCCTCGGCCAACAACGTGCAGGGCTTTCTGGCCAATACGATCCATCGCCTTGGCACGACGAAGGTGGCGCTCTTACGTGCTGACAGTGGCTTCGCTGACAACGCGTTTCTCGGGCATCTGGAGGCGATGAAGGTCCATCACATCATTGCGCTACGCCAGACACAACCGATCCAGCGTGCGCTGGTCAACGCGAGCGGCTGGTGGGCGCTCCGAGATGAGCGGGATCGGCCGGTCGAGGGTATTGAGTTGGTGCGCTTCCAGTATCAGGCCGACAGCTGGAGCAAAGCGCGCTGGGTGATCGGAATCAGGCAACACATCAAATTGCGCCCCGAAGCGAAAGGCAAAACACTCAAGCTCTTCGCCGATGATCCGGTAATCGGTCAACACCGCTTCTCGGCGCTCACCACCGATCTCGATCTACCGGCCACCACGATCTGGCGGATGTATCGTGGGCGCGCCGACTGCGAGAACCGGATCAAGGAGCTGAAATACGACTTCGCCGCCGACAGCTTCAACATGAAGAATTTCTGGGCCACGGAGGCCGCGATGAACGCCGTGATGCTGGCGTTTAATCTGATGAGTTTGATGCGTCAGGCGCTGATGAAACATCCTGCGGTTCAGCAGAGCAAAACCCCGATTCAGCACACCCTACAAACACTCCGATACAAGCTCTTCGCGAAGCCCGCATTCATCACCACCGAGGGTCGCAAACCGATCCTCCATTTGGCCATCGCGATGC
>JBBRVM010000082.1:0-10391 GCA_038246865.1 Burkholderiales bacterium | reverse complement strand
GTTACCGAAACTGTTCGCGATGCTTGCACCCGGTGGCGTGCTGGCGATTCAGATGCCGGACAACCGCGAAGAATCGACGCATCGGCTGATGCGCGAGGTTGCGTCCGAGACGCCGTGGGAACACCACATCGGTCCGTCGGCTTCGGTGCGCACCAAGCTTTTGACGCTCAACGCCTATTACGACCTGCTCGCTCCGCACGCGGCGCAACTGGACGTGTGGCGCACGGCCTATCAGCACCCGATGGATTCGGCTGCCGCGATTGTCGAATGGGTCAGCGCGACCGGTTTGCGCCCCTTTGTTGATCCATTGCCAACTGATTTGCGTGCATCGTACTTGGCCGAATACGAGCGCCGAATTGACGCGGCCTATTCCGTGCGCAGCGACGGCAAACGGCTGCTCGCCTTCCCGCGTCTGTTCATCGTGGCGGCGCGTCCCTCAGCCTAAAAACGCGTCAGATCAACCAACAGCTTTTTCGTATAAGCCCCACTGCACTGGGCCTATATACGAAAAAACTGTAAAGTCGATAAGCGGCTAATACCGCGCTCAGCCCCAATAGAACGGGGCATTGAAGGAAAAGCTGATGTCAGTCCAATCCGCCGGTGCCGCATTCCGCGCCGCCCTCAAAGCCGAATCCCCGCTTCAGGTGATCGGCGCCACCACCGCCCACCACGCGCTGCTCGCCAAGCGCGCCGGGTTCAAGGCGATCTACCTCTCGGGCGGTGGCGTCGCGGCGGGATCGCTCGGCTTGCCGGACCTGGGCATCAACAATTTGGACGACGTGCTCACCGACGTCCGCCGCATCACCGACGTCTGCGATCTGCCGCTGATGGTGGACATCGACACCGGCTTCGGTCCGAGCGCATTCAATATCGCACGCACCGTCAAGAGCCTCATCAAATTCGGCGCCGCTGCCTGTCACATCGAGGATCAGGTCGGCGCCAAGCGCTGCGGCCATCGACCGGGCAAAGAAATCGTGACGACGGACGAAATGGTCGACCGCGTCAAAGCGGCCGCCGACGCCAAAACCGACCCCGATTTTTTCCTGATCGCCCGCACCGATGCAATTCAGGCGCACGGCGTGGACGCGGCGATTGAGCGCGCTTTGAAGTGCGTGGAAGCGGGAGCGGATGGCATCTTTGCGGAAGCCGCGTACGACCTGCCGACGTATCGCAAATTTGTTGATGCGTTGGCGACATGTTCGCCCAGTGGGGCTCAGGTACCGGTCCTAGCCAACATCACCGAATTCGGCCAGACGCCGCTGTTCACGGTTGAAGAGTTGCGCTCAGCAGGCTGCGCCATTGTGCTCTACCCACTCTCCGCCTTCCGCGCTGCGAACAAGGCCGCCGAAAACGTCTACCAAACGATTCGCAAAGACGGTCACCAGAAAAACGTGATCGACACGATGCAGACGCGCGACGAGCTCTATGACCGTATTGGCTATCACGCGTTCGAGTCGAAGCTCGATGTTTTGTTTGCAGCGAAGAGATGAACGCACAAACCGTAGGACGGAACTCGGAGAGGTTCCGCCAACGCGCCTCCCAAGCCACGGCGTTCGGCGGAACCGCGCTGCGTTCCGCCCTACGAATCACTCTGAATTTGGCATTTTCGGCGTTGCTCGTCATGCTCAGTCAGACCGTCGCGGCAGCCCCGACCATACGTCTTGAGACAACAAGTGAGGCAGACGACTTTATAGGCGGCGGACGTCCACGTCTCTACACGGAGAAGACCGGGGTACTCTTTGTGAACACCACCGACCGCTCCACACCAGGTCAAGTCGACTTTGCCGAGTTCTTTTTGCAACCGGTCGGCCCCGAGTACAACAAGTGGTTCTTGTTAATGGTAGGTACGCGACAACTGGGACATGAACTTAAAGTAGGGCGCTACGTCGATGCGGAACGAGCCTCCTTCGCAACCGCCGGGCACCCGGGGCTAGATGTATCCGAAGACGGCGTTGGCTGCAACACGATCTCGGGAATTTTTGAAATCTCTGACGTTTCGA
Organism: Burkholderiales bacterium; assembly: GCA_038246865.1. GTDB lineage: Bacteria > Pseudomonadota > Gammaproteobacteria > Burkholderiales > Casimicrobiaceae > Casimicrobium. The sequence goes on along the minus strand of JBBRVM010000082.1, from coordinate 8,391 downwards.
TTTCACCCGACAAGGTGTTACAGCGCTTAGATATGACTTTCGAGCAGCGCTGCGAAAACGCCACCGGTTTGCTTCGCGGTCGATTCGCATATGACGCATCAGGCGCTCCCATTTCATTCGCAACTGTGCCAGTGGTTGTTCCAGGCTTATCTGCTGCGGCAACGCTGTTGGTTTCGCTGATGCTCGCCGCACTGGGCATCAAGGCGATAGCTTGCGTTTCTAACGCAAGGCGCAACCCCAAAAAACGCCGGTAGGCGTCAATTTGAGTGAGTTAAAACTGCACCCCACGGAGACACAAAAATGACTGAAACCGCCGCTCCCGCCGGAGCCTTCAAGCCCAAAAAATCCGTCGCGCTTTCGGGTACGACCGCTGGCAACACCGCCCTCTGCACCGTCGGCCGCACCGGCAACGACTTGCACTATCGTGGCTACGACATTCTCGACATCGCGACCACCTGCGAGTTTGAAGAGATTGCTTATCTGCTGGTGCACGGCAAGCTTCCGACCGTCGCCGAACTCGCAGGCTACAAGACCAAGTTGAAAGCGCTGCGCGGTATCCCGGCAGCGGTGAGAGCAGCACTTGAGCAATTGCCCGCTAGCGCGCACCCGATGGACGTGATGCGCACGGCCGTGTCGGTTCTCGGTTGCGTGTCACCCGAGAAGGACGACCACAATCATCCGGGCGCGAAAGACATAGCCGACAAACTGATGGCATCGCTTGGTTCGATGATGCTGTACTGGTATCACTTCAGCCACAACGGAAAACGCATCGATGTGGAGACCGATGACGATTCCATCGGCGGTCACTTTCTGCACTTGTTGCATGGCGTGAAGCCGCCCGAATCATGGGTGAAGGCGATGCACGTTTCGCTGATCCTCTATGCGGAGCATGAGTTCAACGCATCGACGTTCGCTTGCCGAGTGGTGGCCGGGACGGGCAGCGATATGTACAGCGCGATTGTTGGCGGTATCGGCGCGCTACGAGGCCCCAAGCATGGCGGCGCCAACGAAGTTTCTTTCGAAATCCAGAAGCGCTATGACACGCCGGACGAGGCGGAGGCTGACATCCGTCGTCGCGTCGAGGCGAAAGAAGTGGTCATCGGTTTCGGTCATCCGGTGTACACCGTGAGCGATCCGCGCAACGTCGTGATCAAGGAAGTCGCGCGCAATCTGTCGAAAGAGCGTGGCGACATGAAGATGTTTGACATCGCCGAGCGGTTAGAGGCCGTGATGGCGGACGCGAAGAAAATGTTCCCGAATCTGGACTGGTTTTCAGCGGTCAGCTATCACATGATGGGCGTTCCAACGGCCATGTTTACGCCGCTGTTTGTAATCTCGCGTACCAGCGGCTGGGCCGCGCATGTAATCGAGCAGCGCATCGACGGCAAGATCATTCGACCGTCGGCAAACTATGTCGGGCCGGAGGACTTGGCGTTTCTGCCTTTGAAGGATCGGAAGTAGGTCTATAGTCCCCTCCCCCTCGGTGGGGAGCGGACAATACTTGGTCCTAGTAAAGACCGGGGAGAGGGGGCCGGTGGCTGTGCACAGGAATGTGCATCATCACTCCACCGTCACCATCACCCTCTCCCCAACCCCCCTCCCCTCAAGGGAGAGGGGCTAAAACCAGAGAATTGCCTCGATGAATACCCAGTACCGCAAGCCCCTCCTCAACACCCGGCTCGATTACTTCGACGCCCGCGCCGCCGTCGACGCGATCGCGCCCGGTGCTTACGACAAGTTCTCGTACACCGCGCGCGTGCACGCCGAGAATCTGCTGCGCAAAGCCGATCCCGCAAAGCTCACGGACTATCTGAAGCAGCTCATAGAGCGCAAACGCGACCTGGACTTTCCGTGGTTTCCGGCACGTGTGGTCTGTCATGACATTCTTGGACAAACCGCGCTGGTTGATCTCGCGGGTCTACGCGATGCGATTGCCGATCAGGGTGGCGATCCGGCAAAAGTCAATCCGGTCGTGCCGGTGCAATTAATCGTTGATCACTCGCTGGCGGTCGAGTGTGGCGGCTTTGATCCCAATGCGTTTGCGAAAAATCGCGCGATTGAAGATCGACGCAACGAAGATCGTTTTCATTTCATCGACTGGACGAAGCGCGCTTTCAAAAATGTCGAGGTGATTCCACCGGGCAATGGCATCATGCACCAGATCAATCTGGAGCGCATGTCACCAGTGATTCAATCGCAAGATGGCGTTGCCTTCCCCGACACGCTCGTCGGCACCGACAGTCACACGCCGCATGTGGATGCACTCGGCGTGATCGCGATTGGCGTGGGCGGACTCGAAGCAGAAAACGTGATGCTCGGCCGCGCGTCGTGGATGCGGCTGCCGGACATTGTGGGCGTGGCGCTTTCCGGCAAACCACAACCGGGCATTACGGCGACCGACGTAGTGCTTGCGCTCACAGAATTCTTGCGCAAACAAAAAGTGGTCGGTGCGTATCTTGAGTTTTACGGCGAAGGCGCATCTGCGCTCACGCTCGGAGATCGCGCAACCATTTCAAATATGGCTCCCGAGTACGGCGCGACGGCGGCTATGTTCTACATCGACGAACAAACGATCACGTACCTGAAACTCACCGGTCGCGAGGACGCGCAGGTGAAGCTGGTCGAAACCTACGCAAAGCAAACCGGGCTCTGGGCCGATGCCATGACCTGCGCCGAGTACGAACGCGTCCTCTCGTTCGATCTGTCGACCGTTGTGCGGAACATGGCAGGACCGTCGAATCCTCATGCGCGTGTGGCGACGTCTGAGCTTGCGGCAAAGGGCATCAGCGGCGTCGTAGAAAACGAGCAGGGGTTGATGCCCGATGGAGCAGTGATCATCGCGGCCATCACGAGCTGCACCAACACCAGCAATCCACGCAATGTGATCGCTGCCGGACTCATCGCCAGGAATGCCAATCGCCTTGGGCTCACGCGCAAACCCTGGGTGAACAGCTCGCTCGCACCGGGCTCTACCACCGTTGAGCTGCACCTGAAAGAAGCTGGGCTTTTTACGGAGCTGGAGCGGCTCGGATTCGGTATCGTGGCATTCGCCTGCACGACGTGCAACGGCATGTCCGGCGCGCTCGATCCCGTCATTCAAAAAGAGGTGATTGATCGCGACCTCTACGCAACGGCTGTCCTCTCAGGCAATCGCAATTTTGACGGTCGCATTCACCCGTACGCGAAACAGGCCTTCCTCGCATCACCGCCGCTAGTGGTCGCCTACGCGATTGCGGGCACGATTCGTTTTGATATTGAAAAGGACGCACTCGGCGTTGACGCCGATGGCAAGCCGATCACGCTGAAAGACATTTGGCCGAGCGATGAAGAGATCGACGCGGTAGTCGCCGCCAGCGTAAAGCCCGAGCAATTTCGCAAGGTGTACGAGCCGATGTTCGCGGTCGTTGCGGACACGGGGCCAAAGGCGAAGCCGCTCTATGACTGGCGCGCCCAGAGTACCTACATTCGCCGTCCACCGTATTGGGAAGGTGCGCTCGCAGGCGAGCGCACGATGCGCGGTCTGCGTCCGCTGGCGCTGCTGGGCGACAACATCACCACCGATCATCTCTCGCCGTCAAACGCGATCATGATGGACAGCGCTGCGGGCGAATATCTGCACAAAATGGGTTTGCCGGAAGAGGACTTCAACTCGTACGCCACGCATCGCGGTGATCACCTGACCGCACTGCGTGCGACGTTTGCGAACCCAACGCTCAAGAACGAAATGGTCCGCAACGCGGATGGCTCGGTGAAGCCAGGTTCACTCGCCCGCATCGAGCCCGCAGGCAAGGTCACGCGCATGTGGGAAGCCATTGAAACCTACATGGAACGCAAACAACCATTGATCATCGTGGCCGGTGCGGATTACGGCCAGGGCTCGTCGCGCGACTGGGCGGCGAAGGGTGTGCGTCTCGCGGGTGTCGAGGTCATCGCTGCCGAAGGCTTCGAGCGGATTCATCGCACGAACCTGGTCGGCATGGGCGTTTTGCCACTGGAATTTAAACCGGGCGTGAATCGCAAGACGCTGGCGCTGGACGGAACCGAAACTTACGATGTCATTGGCAGACGCACACCGCGTGCAACTTTGACGCTCGTCGTAAATCGTAAGAATGGCGAACGCATTGAAGTGCCGATGACGTGTCGGCTCGATACGGCAGAAGAGATTTCGGTGTATGAAGCGGGCGGCGTGTTGCAGCGCTTTGCGAAAGATTTTTTGGAAGGTGCGGTCGCATGAGCACGTTCGCCCCACAAACCAAAATCCCCGCTACCTACATGCGAGGTGGCACCAGCAAAGGTGTGTTCTTCAAACTCACCGACCTGCCGCTGGCCTCGCAACAACCCGGTGCAGCGCGCGACGCTCTGTTGCTGCGGGTGATTGGCTCACCGGACCCGTACGAAAAGCAGATCGATGGCATGGGTGCTGCAACATCGAGCACAAGCAAGACGGTCATCCTCTCGAAAAGCGAGCGCAAAGATCACGACGTCGATTACCTCTTCGGCCAGGTCTCGATCAACAAGCCTTTCGTCGACTGGTCTGGCAACTGCGGGAATCTCTCCGCCGCCGTTGGACCATTCGCCGTTTCAAATGGCCTCGTTGACGCGTCGCGCATTCCGCACAACGGCATGGCAACGATTCGCATCTGGCAGGCGAACATCGGAAAAACCATCATCGCGCATGTACCGATCACGAACGGCGAAATACAGGAGACTGGTGATTTCGAACTCGACGGCGTGACCTTTCCCGCCGCTGAAGTGCAACTCGAATTCATGGATCCGGGTGCGGACGAAGAAGGCGCGGGCGGAGCCATGTTCCCCACCGGCAACCTCATCGACGACCTCGAAGTTCCCGGTGTCGGAACCCTCAAAGCGACGATGATCAACGCGGGCATTCCAACAGTTTTCATCAACGCAGCAGACGTCGGCTACACCGGCACTGAGTTGCAGAGCGCAATCAACAGCGACGCAAAAGCCCTTGCCATGTTCGAAACGATCCGCGCGCACGGCGCGATGCGTATGGGCCTGATCAAATCGCTCGACGAGGCAAAAACGCGGCAGCACACGCCAAAGGTCGCGATCGTCGCACCGCCAAAAGATTACGTGTCGTCGAGCGGCAAAGCCATCACTACGACTGACGTTGATCTGCTCGTTCGCGCACTGTCAATGGGCAAACTGCACCACGCGATGATGGGCACCGCGTCTGTCGCCATCGCGGTGGCCGCATGCGTCCCCGGCACTCTCCTGAATGCCGCTGCGGGCGGCGGCGCGCGCAAGGAAGTCCGTTTCGGACACCCGTCTGGCACGCTTCGTGTAGGTGCTGAAGCGATGCGGCAGAACGGCGAATGGACAGTGAAAAGAGCAATCATGAGCCGCAGCGCACGCGTGCTGATGGAGGGATTTGTACGGGTGCCGATTTGAAGACTATCCGCCAGCTCGCAACAACAGATGCGCCCGCTTTGCAGGCGCTCCGTGCGTCCGCGCTCGTCGATAGTCCAACTGCGTTTGCTGCGAGCCCCGCAGAGGATTTCTCCAGATCGCTGGCGGAAACTGAAGCCCGACTGGTGCTTGATGCGAATCGCGCGATTTTTGGTCTGTTCGATGAAACCGTGCTCGCTGCGATAGCTGGTATCGCTCGCGAAGGGATGGCAAAACTGGCGCACAAAGCGGGCATCTGGGGCGTTTATGTTTCGCCAACGCATCGCGGCACAGGCGCCGGAAAGGCGTTGCTGATTGAAGCACTGGAATTCGCCACCAATCTATCGGGAGTAAAGCAAGTTAATCTCTATGTGAACGCGACGAATGCCAACGCAGTCGCGCTTTACGAGTCGCTTGGTTTCGTTACGTTTGGTGTCGAACACAACGGTCTCTTGATCGACGGCATAGCTTATGATGAACTACTCATGGTGCGGCTCTTGCGCGCGTCAACTATGGCGACCGACGACGAAGCCCGGGATGGTGAAGCGCCTCGGCGAATTCGCACGCTACCGGGCTTGACGCTCGCTCAAACAGCGCTTGCGGAATTAATGAGCGAAATCAGTGAAGATCATTACTGCGCCGGGTGGCTCGGCGACCTTGAATATTCACTTTGGAGCATCGTTACCGGGGCCAGCGCCAATATGTTTGGCTTCGGCCCCATCGAATGGTGGAAAATTAAGCGGTTGAAGGCGCTTTCAGCGGCAACCGGTGGCTGGATCGAGCTTCAGCGACACGCAGAGCGTGAAACATTCGTTCCGCTGGATGCCTGGCTCCCGCGTTTCGCGGCTCATCAGGCCGCGCAAAGCCACACAGATTCGTAAAAAGATTGATCAATTCATCACCTCGAAAGGAACGCTTCGTGCTCAAAGCCAATAGCGAGAACCGCTCCGGACAGGCATCCGATCCTGTCGCAGTTGGTGCGCTGCCTATGGTCGGCGTAGACCGTCGGGTGCTACTGGTTGCGGACTCCCACGATCAAGCTGCCCGACAAGACCACGCCTTTTGGCGAAGCGCTCCAATTGAGGATCGATGGCACGCGGTTGAACTGCAAAGGATGATTGCGTATGGCTACGAAGTTGCCCCAAGACTTCAAAGAGTTCTTGAGATTACTCAACGAGTTCAACGTTGAATACCTTTTAATTGGTGGCTATGCAGTGGCCCACTACGGATACCCGAGACCGACGGCTGACTTTGATATCTGGATAGCGATGAATCAAGTTAATGCTGCGGCCTCAGTCCATGCACTTGAAGCATTCTGGTTTGTGCAGTCTGAATTGCGGCCGGCGCTGCTGCTGGAACCGGCCGGATTCTACGGATGGGCGTGCCGCCGATGAGGCTGGAACTGATGAATCAGATTGATGGAGTGGAATTTGCCGAATGTTTTACTCGACGAAATGTCGTCAACCTTGACGGCGTCGACGCGAATCTGATTTCACTTGATGATCTGAAACAAAACAAACGTGCATCGGGTCGAGCTAAAGACTTGAACGATCTGGAACACCTTCCCGACTAGTGGCTCAAACGATAAGTTCAAAGCAATCACGGTCATAAAAGTTTTTTCTACAAATACACCAAATCTACTACCTACCTCCAAAGGAACACATCATGCTCGAAGCCTATCGCCAACATGTCGCCGAACGCGCTGCGCTCGGGATTCCGCCACTGCCATTGAACGTAAAACAGATCACTGAGGTCATCGAACTGATCAAAAATCCGCCCGCAGGCGAAGGTGATTTTCTGGTTAATCTGATTTCGCATCGCGTTCCAGCAGGCGTCGACAACGCCGCCAAAGTGAAGGCAAGCTACCTTGCCGCCGTCGCTCACGGCGCCGAAAAAACGCCCCTGCTCTCACGCGAAAAAGCAACCGAATTGCTCGGCACGATGCTCGGTGGTTACAACATTTCACCGATGGTGGAACTGCTTGACGACGCTGTCGTCGGCGTCATCGCAGCGAACGGCTTGAAAAAAACGCTCCTGATGTTCGACCAGTTTCACGACGTGAAAGACAAGGCCCTTTCGCACACAAACCCAGGCAACGCCAACGCCAAATCGGTGATGCAAAGCTGGGCCGACGCCGAGTGGTTTACGAGCCGACCAGAAGTGCCGCACTCGATAACGATTTCCGTGTTCAAAGTCACGGGCGAAACCAACACCGACGACCTCTCGCCCGCACCCGACGCGTGGAGCCGCCCGGACATCCCGCTGCATGCACTCGCGATGCTCAAGAACAAGCGCGACGGCATCACGCCGGAAGAAGACGGCAAACGCGGACCGATCAAATTCATCAATGACCTGCGCGCCAAGGGCAACCTCGTGGCCTATGTGGGTGACGTGGTCGGCACCGGTTCATCGCGCAAATCAGCGACCAACAGCGTGTTGTGGTTCACCGGTGAGGACATTCCGTTCGTGCCAAACAAGCGCTTCGGTGGCGTGTGTCTTGGCACCGCGATCGCGCCGATTTTCTACAACACGATGGAAGACTCCGGTGCGCTGCCGATTGAGCTCGACGTGTCGAAAATGAACATGGGCGACGTGGTTGAACTGCTGCCGTACGCGGGCAAAGCGTTGAAGGACGGTCAGGTGGTTGCCGAATTCCAGATCAAGTCGGATGTGCTGTTTGACGAAGTGCGCGCCGGTGGACGCATCCCGTTGATCGTGGGCCGTGGCCTGACGGCAAAAGCGCGGGAAGCGCTTGGCTTGCCAGCCTCCACCCTGTTCCGCCTGCCTGTCGCGCCGGTTGACACCAAAAAAGGCTTTACGCTCGCGCAAAAAATGGTTGGTCGCGCCTGCGGTTTTCCCGTCGTCAACGGCGAGCAATCTGGCGTGCGTCCCGGAACCTACTGCGAACCCAAGATGACCTCGGTCGGCTCTCAAGATACGACGGGCCCAATGACGCGTGACGAGCTGAAAGACCTCGCC